>JAQGKB010000278.1 GCA_028290345.1 Hyphomicrobiales bacterium
CGCCTTCACGCTGACGCAGAAGCCGACGCATCTGGTGATCATCGGCGGCGGACCGCTGGGGATGGAACTGGCCCAGGCGCATCGTCGGCTCGGCGCGGCAGTCACCGTGATCGAGGCTTCGACGCCACTGGCGCAAAGCGATCCCGAGCTTGTCGATATCGCGCTGCGGCGCATGCAGGAAGAAGGCGTGGTCATCCGCAGCGGCACCAATGTGGTTTCGGTGGCGCCGGGTGCGGCAGGGCGGGGGATCGAGCTCACGCTTGGAGGTGGCGACGTCAGCGAAACGATCCTGGCCTCGCATCTGCTCATCGCCGTCGGGCGAGAGCTCAACCTCAACGAGCTCGATCTCGACAAGGCCAACGTCAAGCGCGACCCGCTCGATAGCGCCATGCTGGCGTTGCGTTCGTATTTCAAGACCTCGAACCGCCGCGTCTATGCGGTAGGCGCGTTGATGGCCAATGCCTGGTCCGACGCCGCTGCCGCCCATCAGGCCCAAGCAGTAGTACGCCATGCCCTGTTGGGGATGCCAATCCAATACGATCGGCAGCTGGTGCCGCTGGCGACCTATTGCGACCCCGAAATCGCCGAAGTCGGGCTCACCGAGCCGATGGCGCGCAAGCGCCTGCAATCTGGCTACAAGGTGGTGCGCTGCGCGTTCGCGGACAATGCGCGCGCCCGCGCCGAGCGGCAAAGCTTTGGGCTCGCCAAGCTCGTCACCGATCGCGATGGCCGCATCCTCGGCGCCGGGATCGTCGGGGCCAATGCCGGCGAACTGATTGCCCTGTTTTCCTTCGCCATTGCAAACCGGCTTTCGACCCACCACCTGCGGGCCTTCGTGCCGGCGCACCCGACTTTTTCCGAGATCGTCCGGCAGCTTGGCACGGAATCGGCCCACGACCAGCCGCCCAGCCCCTGGCTCTCCCGACTGATGGCGCTTAACCGATTGTTGCCGTAACCCTTTTTCTCCCTATAATGCCGGCAAAATGGCAGCTGAAACCCGCGCGATGCCCGGCCCGTTCTCCGGTCTATCAGTCAAGCTCATCGCGACGATCATTTCGGTGATCCTCGCGGTGGCCGTGGTTGTGTATCTGCCGCTCGTGGCCAATTTCCGTGCCAACTGGCTGGCCGATCGGCTGCGCGTGGGCGTGGTGGCGGCCCGCGTCATCGACGCCGTGCCTGACGTGATGGACTTGCCCAAGATGCTGACCGACCGGCTATTGAACTCGGCAGGCGCCACCGCCATCGTCTATCGCCGCGACGGCAAGAGCCAATTGATCGAGCTCGACGGCGTGCCCATGCCCCGCGTCGCCGTCACGGCCGACATGCGGCAGGCCGACCTGCTGGCCTCCATCCGCGGTGCGCTCGATACGCTGGTTATGGGCGGCGACCGCACAGTGCGCATCGTCGGCGACGGCGACGGCAAGACCGACAGCCTCGTCGAAGTGCTGATGTCGGAAGCGCCGCTGCGGGCGGAAATGCTGGTCTATTCACGCAACATCCTACTGCTTTCGCTCATCGTCGCAATGATCACCGCGGTCGTCATCTACGGCTTGCTGAACAGCATGCTGATCCGTCCGATCCGGCGGCTGACTGCCAATCTCGTCGCCTACCGGCAGGCGCCCGAGAACGCCAGCCTGATCATGAAGCCCACCGGCCGCAACGACGAGATCGGCATCGTCGAAAAGGAACTGGCGGCGATGGAGACCGACATTTTCTCCATGCTGCGCCAGCGCCGGCACCTGGCAGACCTGGGACTCGCCGTCGCCAAGATCAACCACGATCTACGCAACACCCTGACCTCGGCGCAACTGCTCTCCGACCAGGTCGCCAACCTTGCCGATCCCAAGGTGCAACGGCTGGCTCCGCGCCTGGTGCATACCCTCGACAAGGCCATCGGCTTTGCCCAGTCGGTGCTCGATTATGGCCGCGAAAGCGCCACGCCGCCACGCCCGGTGCCCGTCGACCTGCACGCCTTGATCGATGAAGCGATCTTTGATGCGGGCCTCGTTGCGCATCCCGAAATCGGTGTCAGCAATCGCGTGCCCGATGCCATTACGCTGAAGGTCGATCCCGACCAGCTGGCGCGCGTTTTCGTCAATTTGCTGAAAAACGCGCGCGAAGCGCTGGAAAGTGCCGGAGCCAAGATCACCGAGCCGGCCGTCAGCGTCGAGTTCGCAGAGGCCGGGGATTTCATCAAAATTATCGTCAGCGACAACGGCCCCGGCCTGCCGCCGCGCGCCCGGGACAATCTCTTTGTCGCCTTCGAGGGCTCCGCCCGGGCAGGCGGCACGGGCCTCGGCCTTGCCATCGCGCGGGAGCTGATCGAGGCGCATGGCGGCATGCTGAGCTATGTCCCGCAGCCCATCGGCACGCGCTTTGAAATCACCCTGCCGCGCATCGTGCGCACGATTTAAGCGTTCGTCACAAACGATCGTTAGCATCTGCGCCAACCCCGCTTGCAATGCGCGGTAACGCCATGTATGGGTTTGCGCGCTTCGACGGAATTGGCGCGGGCCACAAGCTTTGTCCGCACCAGTCCCCCACGAAGCCGGCCGTTCACTCGGCCCCCGCGCGCCCTTAGCTCAGCTGGATAGAGCACCAGACTACGAATCTGGGGGTCAGGAGTTCGAATCTCTTAGGGCGCGCCATTCCATCTCATTGATGGAGCTTTACAATCTGGGATTGCTGGACTTTCGCCTGCCTCTGTTGATACACAGAGTTGGTCCACATGGTCTTTTCGATGCCGTCTCCCTCAATCGCCCAAAAGCCGGGCACGGTGACCTTCATGCGCAAGAGATTCCGTTGGGTCGACAAAGGTATCGACCGTTTCGGCTATTGGGTCGGCGCATATAGCATCATAGCTGGCTTCCTGAGTTGGATCAGTTCGCAATTAACTTGGGCCAAGGGGTTAGGCTGGGCAGACTATCTGGCGATTGGGCTGCTGGGCGCTACTGTGGTGGCGATAGTTGGCGCTGCGGGATTGGCCTCGTGGCGCTATTTCCGCCCGTTGCCGGTCTCCGCTATGCACGTTCAGGAATTAGCTTCAAGCGTCCCGGCCGCCAATGGGCTGGAAACGCATACTCTATCGCCAGAACCGACAACCACTGCAAAAATCCCTGTTCAAATCACGGCGTACGAGGCCGAGCGGAAAATGCGGGTAATTGATGCCGCTCTAGACCTTCTGAAGGAGGGCGCGCCAATAATCGAGATGGGTGCAGCATTGCATACGGCTCCATGGTTTCAATTCCGAATGGACTCAGAGCGTAGGTACCCCGGCCTCGTCTTTGACTACCAGGAGACGCTCAGACGCTACGCCGAAAAAGTAGATGAGATAAGGAACAATAACCAAGAACATCAGGATGTTATGAGCGCTCTCCAGCAGGACTATTACAACGCGGCCATGAAGAGGATTTATGATTACGCAAATGCATGTAAAGCGGTCTCAGACGTGGCCGGTGATGGAAGTAAGGAACCGTTACTCGGCCTCCTAAACCCAACCCGAGACGGTTTTGAGGCTGCGATTGGTGAGTTGACCTCTTGGCGAAATAAGGCTCGCGGCGACCTGATCGATATACGGAAGAAACTGGCGCTAGTATAACCTTACGTCGCTCGCCCCTATCGCGCTCAGGCGTGATACTCGCCTCCGCGTCCACCAAGCCGATAGACGCCCGGCTTCCTCCCTCACCAATGTTTCACCGTGATTGGCTCGATGACTACGGCGCTCCCTGACGTGTTCAAATTTTTGTTCCGACCGGCGCGCCAATCTCGAGCATAGCAAAGAACGAGTAGACTACGGCGGGCCAGCGAGCGCCGACGCTGCGAGGGACGGCGAGAAAGCGCTCAAGGATGCAGGGCCGGTGTGTTATCCACTTGGGACGCCGCCTCGCCAGGGCAGACGAGAGGATCTCAGCATCGCCTCCTCCAGCAGGGCCGATTGGCTCATCCCGACCGCACTGATCGCGCTGGCCTTCATCCCCGTTGCCGCGGGCATGTTCCGGCTGACGACGCTGGCCGGGGGAGCGCAGGTCACGCCGGACAATGTGCGCTTCTTTGCCTCGCCGATCCCCGTGGTGCTGCACATCCTCGCCGTGACCGTGTATTGCATTCTCGGGGCGTTCCAGTTCTCGCCCGGCTTTCGACGCCGAAGGCCGGATTGGCATCGAGCCGCCGGCCGAATCCTGGTCGGCGTCGGTCTCGTCGCGGCGCTTTC
>JAQGKB010000294.1 GCA_028290345.1 Hyphomicrobiales bacterium
AATTGTGTCACGATCTTCTGTCAGGGCCAGCAGCAGGTGTTCAAGGGTGGCAAACTCGTGGGCCCGTTCACGAGCGAGGTTCATTGCCTGGTGAAGGGCCTTTTCAAGTCCGCGCGAAAATGAGGGCATATCGGTATCCTATTGCTTTTCCATCACGCATTGCAGCGGATGCTGGTTCTTGCGTGCACTGTCCATCACGCGCGTGACCTTGGTTTCGGCCACTTCGAATGGATATACGCCGCACTCTCCCACCCCCTGATTATGGACGTGCAGCATGATGCGCATGGCGTCTTCACGTGTCTTGTTGAAGACGTCCTGCAGTACGAGAACGACGAACTCCATGGGAGTGTAGTCGTCATTCAACAACAACACCCGATAGAGACTCGGGCGCTTGGTCTTGGGCCGGACCTTGGTGGCCGTGCCCGATTCAAGGCCCGCATTCCCTCCGTCCTTGCCCTCGCCATCGCCGGGGCCAAGGCGGCTACGCCGGGCAAGCTCATTTCCGAAATTGTCTGTCATGGCTGAGCTCTGGGCAAGTTCGAAACGAAGCAGCATGGTGAACCCATTATGTAGGCAAAACTTTGCCGGTGTTAAGAGGCGATCTCGGTCAATCTTCCTACCCCCTCGGGCGCATCTAAGCCGCCACAGCTCCATGCAATTCGTCTTGCATTTTACGGAATCGTAACCGGCCGCGGATACGGTCTTCTCTGAGTTTGGGTTTTCGAAGGGCAGCGGGGAGCCCAACGACGCCTGTTTTTGAGTATCGCGTAAGGGCGGAAAACCGCCCTCGAGTAAGAGTTGGAGTAACGGGTGGCTTCTCAGGCAATTCCCTTTTCGCGGTCGCCTCTGCGTCGCATCGTGACCGCAATCGTCGTGGTGCTTTCCCTTACTATCGGAGTCATTCCGGCCGACGCTGCAAACCTTCGCAAGTTTGCCGGCATCGTGGTCGATGCCAAGAGCGGCCGGACCTTATTCGAAGAGTCCGCTGATGCGGCGCGCTACCCCGCGTCGGTCACTAAGGTAATGACGCTTTACATCCTTTTCCAGGAGCTGGCGGCCGGCAATATCAAAATGTCGACATTGTTCACCGTCTCGCCCTTCGCCGCCTCGGCCTCGCCCACCAAGCTGGGGCTGAAGGCCGGCTCGAAAATCCGCGTCGAAGATACTATCAAGTCCATCGTGACCATCTCGGCGAACGACATGGCGCGCGTCATCGCCGAAAACATCTCAGGCAGCGAGTCGGCGTTCGCCGATCGCATGACCCGGACCGCCAAGGCGCTGGGCATGAACCACACCGCCTATTTCAATGCCTCGGGCCTGCCCGATGCCCGGCAGACCACTACGGTTCGCGATCAATCGCGCCTGGCGATCGCCGTCTACCAGCACTTTCCGCAATACTACCCCTACTTCCAGACCCGCAGCTTTGCCTACGGCAGGCGCGTCTACGGCAACCACGACCGGTTGCTCGGGCATGACGGCGTCGATGGCATGAAGACCGGCTACACCGGCGCGGCAGGCTTCAACCTGATGACCGCCTCGCGTATGGACAATCGCCACATCGTGGTCATCGGCTTCGGCTTCGACTCCGGCTCCCTGCGGGACACCAAGGTCCGCGAACTGGTCAAGACCTACCTGTCGAAGGGCCGCCAGGGCGGATACCTGCAGACCGCGATGATCCCGCAGCCGGGCCGCAAGGGCGGCGCTCCGAAGCTGGGGCCGCAGGACGGCGACGTACAGGTGGCCGAAGCGACCGCACCGGTCAAAATTGCGCCGGTTCCCGCGGCCGTGCGTCCGGAGGACCAGCCCCTGCCCGCGACTGATGTGGTTGCCTACGCGAATGATCCGGCTCCCGCCCAGCCGAAGACTGAAAAAGTGGCCGCAATCGATAGCAATCCCCGCCCGTCCGGGAATGACGCGCCTATGGATATCGGCATGCGTCCTGCGGTTGACGCGGCCAACCAACTCGGCCGGCCGAGCGCGGCGCCACGTCCGGCTGATCGACTGGATGTCACCGGCACCTGGATCAGCGACACGTTCCAACTCGGCGCGCCGCCGGCGGCGCTCGGCGCCACCCGCCCATCCGCCCCGCTCGTTCCGCCGGTCGGCGTCGGCGCCAAGGGCCAGCCTATCGATCTGCTGACCAGCGGCAGCATCGGCCAGCAGACCGCCCAGGCCGTCGCCCCCACCATACCTTCCGCGCCCTCAATCGCCGGCGCAGCAGCCCCGGTGCAAGTGGCTTCCGCCGATCCGCAGACGCCCGCCGTCGCCACCGGCAGTTGGGTCGTGCAGATCGGTGCTTCGCCCAGCGAGGACGGCGCCAACAAGCTGCTGAATACGGCATCGACCAAGCTCGATGCACTGACCGACCTGCGCCCCTACGTGGAGCGTTTCGAGAAGAACGGTCAGACTTATTATCGGGCCCGCTTCGTCGGCTTTGGAAACAGCAGCGATGCCAACAGCATGTGCAATGAGCTCAAGAGAGCAAAACTGAGCTGCCTGGCCCTGCAGGGTTAGGCGACAAACGCAAGCCCGAGGGCCGTTGCTGCGGCCCTCGCAACGCCTTGCGTGAAAAGTGAACGTCCAGGGAAGCGCGTTTGGTGCCTGTGTTTTGGAGTAGCCCAGATGAGCGAATTGTCGACACTTGGTGAACTGGCCCGCTTTATCGGCCACTCTCACCTTTCATCAGCCGATCCGGTGGTGCGTCGCCGTGCCCTCAACGCCCTGGCCTTGAGCTTTTCGCCGCGCCCGGCTCGCCGCAGCGTCAGCGATCTGCTGGGCGCCGTGCTTGCCCTTTCCGCCCGGACCCGCCGTGCGGTATTGCCGCGCGCCCACGTCGAGCTGGATGTGTTCGCCCCGGGCGGCAAGCGCGCCGTCCGCCTGACCCTGCCAAACAAGCCGTAACATCTCGGGTGGCGCGCCTCGGCCATTCACCGCGCTTTCAGGCAGTCATTCCACGCAGACGGGAATGACGACGGTGGAGGGCGGCTGGACTATGCGGTGCGGCCGTGCGGAGAATTGCTCAGCCGCGGCAGTTCGAGACCAATGCGGGTCAGCGGGGTCATTTCGGCGACTACCGCCCGATTGCGGCCCGTAGCCTTGGCCTCGTAGACAGCCCTGTCGGCCTGCGCCATCAGCATATCGAGGTCGTATCCGCTATAGTCGGATGAGGCGATGCCGATGCTGACTGTCCCACGCACTGTTGTGCCGAGGCCCTGGGTCGAAGCGGCCTGGAACCGCGCGCAGATTCGTTCGGCG
>JAQGKB010000302.1 GCA_028290345.1 Hyphomicrobiales bacterium
GGCCCCGAAATACCGAAAATGCCGGTGGTATCGAACTTGTGGCCGAAGATGGTGAGGAAGCCGTGATACTCCTGGCCAACCTGCTCCGACCCGATTTCCATGATGGTGTTGTTATAGCCAAACCCCGATTCCTGGCCGACATAGAGCTGCGGCCGGGCATTGAAGATGTTGAGCCCACTGAGCAGCAGGAAGAACAGGCACGCCGCCCACGCCCAGTGGGTAAGCCGAGTGAAGATCGATTGCCGGTAGATCAGCGGGCCTTTGGCCGGCCGTTCCACAATCTCGACTCTTTGGTGCACATCGGTCGTCATTGCGGTTCCCCCTACCCGACAAGTATCAGGCAGTTCGAGCAACGTCACAATTTACCCGCAAGTTTCAACTCACGTCTTTGCGACAGACTGGGCGATGACCTGCACCGTTTTGTGTCTTATTCGCGAGCCGCCCAGTTCAATCCGCGCCGCAGGATGGTCGCCATCTGGCTGATTTCGAACTCCCGGGCCGCGTGGCCGAGCGAAGAATAGAACACCCGACCTCGCCCGTGCTGCCGCTTCCACGCCACCGGCATCACTACGCGGTCGATCCAGGGCGCTTGCTCATCGCGGAACGTCGTCGTCGCCAGCACCTCGTTGGCTGGGTCGACATGGAGGTAATATTGTTCCGAGTGATAGGGGAAGCTGGCGATGCCCTGCACGATCGGGTCTTCCGGCATCACGATATCTACAGTGTAGTCGACGAAATTGCCGGGGTGCGCGACCCATTGTCCGCCCATCATGAACTGGTATTCCACCGCATTGCGGAACGCGTCGCCGGCGCCGTGATGGCCCGCGATGCCGACGCCCCCTTCGACGGCTTTGGCAAGATTCTCGACTTCGGCCTTCTCGATCCTCGCCATTGTGAAGATCGGGACGATCAGCGCTAGGTCGTGGATGGACGGATCGGCAAACGCCCTGGTATCGGTCTCGACGCGGACCGAGAACCCGTCCTCGTGCAGCCAGCGGCGATAGATCGCGGCACACGCTTCGGGCTCATGACCTTCCCATCCGCCGTAGACGATCAATGCACTCCGCATTGCCCAAATCCTCCGAGAATCCAGAGGCGACCATATCGCAACAGCCCCGAGCCGCCATCAAAAACCCGGCAGGCTGTGGATAGTCGCCCCGGCGCGAACTCAGGCGCGGGCCGCAAAAGCCCAGAGGCGCAACACTACGAAGGTAAGTCCGGTGGTCAATCCGGTCACCAATACCGAAGCGTAGATCGTCGGCAGCTTGAGCATCGAATAGAACACGTAGGAGAAAATCGCGGCTAGGGCCAACGCCCCCATTTGCACGGCGACGTAGCGCGGCAGGCCCTGCCTATGCGGCACCGGTGAGCGGAACGAGAAACGATGGTGGCCAAGATAGACCGGGATGATCAGCGCCGCATAGCAGAGCTCGCTAACGATCCAGGCGGGGAGACCTGTATGCAACCCGATGGCAAGGTTGGAAAGCGCCACGAAGGCAATGACGCCGCTGCCCCCAACCAACCCAAATTTCACCAGTTCGAGCAGAAGCGAAATCTTGCTGCTGCCGGGGGATCGATCGATCACCGCAGTTTCGTCTGATGCATTCATGACCGGCCTTTTCGGAGCGTACATGCAGGCCTCCGCAACGCGGCGGCGAGCTGGCGGTTCAATTCCTGCCAAAATTTGCACCGGCATACAACCAAACCCGCTCGGCTCGCGGCTTTGGTTAAGCAATCCTTATCGGATCGTTGCATTCGGGGGACAGCAGAACAGGGCGACACCACAGCGCCGCCTCTGTTACCTTCAGAGCGCGTGCTCGCTCCGGTCGGCGTCCATGACCGTGGCCAGGTCGAGGATCTTCTGCAGCGCGGCGGCGTGGCGGAAGGATGGCTCCTGGCTGGCCCCAAGCCTCACGGCATCGACGAAGCGCTGATAGTTGGTCGGAACAGGCTCGACGGCCACGTCGCGCCACGCCTGCGTTTCGGCATCATCGCCCGCGCAGACCCGCATCATCGGCTCGCCCGTGCCATATTGCAGTTCGAGCCCACCCTTGTCGCCATAGATGCGCAGGCGCAGGGTATTGAGGTAGCCGGTCGCGAAGCGCGAGGCGTGCACCACCCCCAACGCCCCATTGGCGAATTCCACCGACATGACGAAGCCGTCATTGGCATCGAGCTTGTATTCGCCGATCTGGTCGCCCGGCGCCTTGTGGAACGTCTGCAGCCGCGCCGAGGCGCGGACGATCGGCTGGGCCGAGCCATAGACCACGAAGTCTAGGATGTGGATGCCGATATCGCCCAGCGCGCCATTGGAACCGTGATCCTTCGACAGGCGCCAGAGCCACTGGCTCTCGGTGCGCCAATCCCCCCAGGCTTTCGATACCAGCCAGCTTTGCAGGTAAGATGCCTCGACGTGCCGCACTTCGCCAATCTGGCCGCTCTGTACGATCTGGCGCGCCCGCTGCAGTTCCGCCGAGTTGCGGTAGCTGAGATTGACCATAGCCACGAGGCCCGCGGCCTCGGCGGCCTCGGTCATTTGAAGCGCTTTGGAATATTCGGTCGCCAGCGGCTTTTCGCAGAACACGTGCTTGCCGCCCGCGAGCGCCGTCATTGTCGTGGGATGGTGGACGCGATCGGGCGTGACGTTCGACACAGCGTCGAACTGCCCCCATTCCAGCGCCGCTTCGAGCGAGGCAAAACCCCTCTCGATGCCGTGCGTCTGGCAGAAGCCTTCGACCCGAATCGGGTCGACGTCGACCGCCCCGACCAATTCCACGCCTTCGATCGCGGCAAAATGCTGGGCATGGTGTTTGGCCATGTTGCCGGTGCCCAGGATAAGCAAACGCATTGGTACCCCCAAAAAAACCTGAACGAAATCGTCTACTTAGCTGTGCGACGTCAGTTTCGGACCACGTTCGACCAGCGGTTCGATCGATTTGTCGACCGGCCGGTTGGGGGCGACGGTGAGTTGGGGGAAAGCGTCGGCGTTGTAGGCCCAGTTGACCGCATTGCGGAGGACCTGCCCCACGGTCTTGTCGTGATAGGTCGGGTAGGTTTCATGGCCCGGGCGGAAATAAAAGACATTGCCGGCGCCGCGACGATAGGTGAGGCCGGAACGGAACACCTCGCCACCCTGGAACCAGGAAACGAAGACGGTCTCGAGCGGCTCGGGCACCGAGAACGGCTCGCCGTACATCTCTTCGTTTTCCAGTTCGAAATAGGCCGGCAGCCCCTTGGCGATCGGATGACCGGGGTTGACCACCCACAGCCGCTCGCGCTCACCCGCCTCCCGCCACGACAGTGCGCAGGGCGCACCCATCAGGCGCTTGAAGATCTTCGAAAAATGTCCCGAGTGCAGGACGATCAGACCCATGCCTTCCCAAACGCGCTTGGCGACGCGCTCGACGATTGCATCGTCGACGTCGCCATGGGCGCGGTGGCCCCACCAGACCAGCACATCGGTTTCGGCAAGCTTTGCCTCGGTCAGGCCGTGCTCCGGCTCCTGCAAAGTTGCGGTGCTGGTCGAAATGCCGCTGTCCTCGGCGAGCAGGCTCGCGAT
>JAQGKB010000331.1 GCA_028290345.1 Hyphomicrobiales bacterium
GCTGGCATTGGGTTCTTCTACGCCGTCGCTTTGGTCCCGCCACTTGGCTGGCTTCGGAATACGACCATCATCATCATGGTCGCCTACACAATGCGGTACATTCCGACCGCCTTCGGCGCGTTGGCGCCTTCCCTGATGCAGATCGCACCGGACCTCAACAGCAGCGCGCGCGTGATGGGAGCGGATTGGTGGAGGGCGACCCGCGCGGTTACGCTGCCGCTGCTCAAGCCTGCCATGGTCTCCTGCTTTGCCCTGCTCTTCATTCAGTTCCTGAAAGAGTATTCCACGGCGATCTTCCTATTCGCGCCCGGCAGCGAAGTGATCGGGCCCACGCTATTGCAGTACTGGGAGAATGGTGAAAGCGGAGCGCTGGCTGCCCTCGCTGTCATTCAAGTTGCCATCACCATCATCTTCATTGTTGCGCTGCGCAGAATCTTGAAAGTCAGAATTTATGACTGAGTTGATCGTTGAGAAACTCGTTAAGCGCTACGGTGCTGTTGCGGCCGTTAACGACGTAAGCTTCACCGTCGGCGACGGCGAGTTGGTTACGCTTTTGGGGCCAAGTGGCTGCGGCAAGTCAACTACGCTGGCGGCCATCGCTGGGCTTGATGTTCCTACCAGTGGCAGCATACGGGTCGATAAGAGCGTATTTTTTGACTCGACTAGCGGTATTTCACTTCCCGCCGAATCGCGCAATTGCGGCCTGGTTTTTCAGTCCTATGCGCTTTGGCCCCACCTTTCGGTGGAACAAAACGTTGCCTTCCCGCTAAAACTCCGGCGGGTTCCCAAGGCCGAGCAGAGGCGTCGTGTCGGGGAAGTGCTGGAACTCGTGGAGATGAATGCGCTCGCTGGACGCTTCCCGCACGAACTTTCCGGGGGTCAACAGCAGCGAGTCGCACTGGCGCGGGCTATCGTGTACCGGCCGGCTGTCCTGCTGCTCGACGAGCCGTTGTCAAACCTCGATGCCAAGCTACGGGAGCGGGCACGCGTCTGGTTGGGCGAGATTCACCATCAGATCCGCCAGACGACCCTTTATGTCACGCACGACCAGCTTGAAGCCCTCGCATTAAGTGACCGCATTGCGGTGATGAACGGCGGCAAGATTGCCCAGTTGGCGACTCCGCGCGAAATCTATGAGGCTCCAGCTGATCTGTTTGTTGCCGACTTCATCGGCACCAGCAGCTTCTTCAAGGGCGTCCTCACGAAAGCGACGCAACTCGGTGAAGTTGCCGAGGTGAGGCTTTCGGGTGGCGAGCTTCTACGGGTCCTAACGCATAAATCGATTGCTGCGGACCAGAACGTCGTGATCGCGGTGCGCCCCGAAAACATTCAGATCCTCACCTCGCCGGCCCACAGACCAGATCAGGACGGCACGGTTCTGGCAGCCCGCATCACGGGTCGCAGTTATCTAGGCGCTCATTACCAATACGAACTGATGGTGGAAGGTGTCGCGGTGAAGGTGGAAGCATCCGACGACTATGCTGGCAATGATCTCAAAGTGTGGATCCCGGCCTCCGGCTGCGTCGTCTTCCCCGCCCGGGTGGTTCAATCCAGCGCATAACCGGCAAGCCGGCCTCAGTAACCAAAAGTCCAAACGCTATCCAGACAAGGAATCTAAACATGCGTGAGATCGCTTTGCAATGCCGTGCCGCAACCGTTTTCAAGAAGAATGGCGGTATCGATGAGGAGGGGTTCCGCCAATCGCTGCAGCGCTTTATCGACAATGGGATCGATGTGTACCTTGCGAGCGCCGGTTCTGGCGAAGGCTTTGCACTGACGCACGACGAGTTGCGGCAGGTCTACGAGATCGGTGTTGCCACCTGCAAGGGCAAGGTAGAGGTGAATGCCAATCCGCCGGAGCAGAACACGGCCCGGATGACGATAGAGCACGCCAAGATCGCGATCAGTGCTGGCATCGAGGTCGTCAACATCTACCAACCGGCGTCCTGGCACGGTTATCAGCCCAAGGGCGACGAACTGCTCAGTTATTATGAGACCGTGCTGAAGGAACTAAAACATCCATTGGCGCTCGCGCCAAATCCTGTCATCGGTCGCGTGCCTACGCCGCAGATGGTAGCCGATCTCTGCCACCGTTTTCCCCAAGTTGTATCGATCAACTTGGTAGGGCAGGACGAAATGTATTTCCTGGAGCTTAAGGCTCTCCTCAAGCGTGAGGTGAGGCTTTTTGTCGATACCCGCGGCATTCCCAACACGCTGGCGCTGGGTGCGGCCGGGTTGGTCGGCGGCAACCTCAACATATTGCCGAAGACCTATCGGAAGTATGCCGATGCCTATGCGAAGGATGACCTGGCGGCTACGGCAGAGCTATTTTCACAAATGATCCGCACGAACGAGTACACGAAGGCTTGGGCGAATCCAGGATCGCGCGCGATCAAGATGTTCATGAGCGTCTTCAAGCTCCCAGGCTGGGAGGGTGGGTTGCGCGAGCCGTGCCGCATGCCGCCGGCCAATGAACTCGAAAGCTTTGCGAAAGGGCTCCTGAACCTTGGTGTGCCAGAATTCGACGAGCTTGCGGCGCATATTGGCTAGCGCCCGCGTTTTCTGCTGGTGGAGCATTTTGCTTCAACCGGAGCATTTGCGGCGGCGAGACTGTCTCGCCGCCTAAGCTACGCAACAAAGGGCAAGGCATGATCCAGCGGCAGCAATAGCCCCGTTGGATCAGCCCTACGGCGTCGACCTTGTCAGGCGATCTCGTGCTCTTGCACGCCCAGTGTTCCGATCTCGATGCGGATTTTCTGCCCCTTGTGTAGATAGATTGGTGACGGCTTCTGTCCCTTGCCGACGCCGCCCGGGGTGCCCGTAATGATGACGTCGCCCGTCTGCAGGGTGAAATAGCGAGAGATAAATGAGATTGCCGCTGGCAGTCTGAAGATCAGATCCCGCGTGTTGCCGTTTTGATAGCGCCGGCCGTCCACGTCACAGGTGACCGAAAGATTATGCGGGTCTGGCACCTCGTCCTTGGTTACCAGCCACGGTCCCAGCGGGCCAAATGTGTCGAAGCTCTTGCCGTGGCTCGCGCCGCTTTCAGCCTGATACTTGCGGTCGCTGATATCGCCAGCGGTACAATAACCGGCGACATGATCGAGCGCGTCCGCTTCGGAGATGTAGTTGCCGGGCTCGCCGATGATGACGCCGAGTTCGGCCTCCCAATCCGTATGTTCCGAGCCTCTGGGAAGCCTGATCAGGTCCGCCGGCCCTGAAATGGAGCTGGTCGCCTTGAGGAAGAACTCGGGAAAGGCCGGCGCCTGGCGTCCTACCTCGGCGGCGTGATCGGAATAATTGAGCCCAATGCCGATCAGTTTTCCAACTTGGCCAATGCAGGCACCGAGCCGTGTTGCGCGACCCGCTTTCGGTAGGGCGTTGATATCGGTCGAGGCGAGCCTGGCAAGGCCCTTTGGGAGAAGAACCGCGCCGGCGATGTCATCGATGATGCCACTAAGATCGCGGATCGCGCCCTGATCGTCCAAGATACCTGGCCTGTCGCTGCCGATTTCTCCGAACCGTACCATTTTCATAGCTTGTGCCTTTCTTTGTACCGGAAGGACCTGACGCTCTGCACCGATGGCGTGGCCTTCACTCAGTGGCTTGCCGGGGTTCATGTAGCTGGCGGGCAAGCGCAGCCTTGATCGCCCGCAAGCCTCTCGCACCCTATTCGGGCAGAGCGAGACCAATTGCGCGCGCATATTCGTCGATCTCGGGCACGCGCAGCTTGAGCAGGCCGTCCATGAACGCTTTTTGCTCTTCATCAGAGGGCATGAGGTAGGGCCGACGTGGGCCGCCTTCCCAGCCCGGCCGCTTAAGGCCGCGGATCGCCATCTTCATCCAGCGCGGGTTCGACCCGAAGTTCTTGCAGTAGTCATAGGCACGCCGGATATGCGCCATGGCCAAGGTGGCCTCGGCCAAATTGCCGAACTCGTACAAATCAAGGAACCGGCTCAAAGTTTTGGGCAGGAGGTTTCCTTCGGCGGAAAACAGCGAGGCTCCGAGCGCGAGAGGTCCGAGCGCACCGGTGTTGAACTGATAATAGTACTCGATGTCGCGGGTAATCCGGTCGCGCAGTTCGATCAGGTAGGCTTCCGGTTGGTGGCTGAGCCGGATGGCCTTCACGCTGGGATGACGATGGACGATCTCGGCCACAACAGCCGGCTTCGGGACACGACCGACGGTGGGGTTGATTGCGATGCACACGCCGGTATCGATTTCCGCGAGCACGTCGTCATAGTAGGTGATCAACTCGCGGTCGGTCGGCTTCATCCCGTGCCGCCCCTCGAGCGTATACATGTGCAGCATCTCGATGCCGGCTTCGGCGGCAATCCTGGCCTGGGCGATTGTCTGTAGAGCCGTATGCTCCTCGGGGAGGTTGGCGTGGAGGGGAACCTTGCCCTTCAACTCCTCGACGGCGATCTCGTAGACACGCCGGAGTTCATCGGGCAGCAAGGCGTGCCCTTCGCCATTGCCGCCGCTGCCGACATAGACGCCGAGCCGCAGATCGACGAACTGGCGCAGCCAGAGCCGAAATTGTTCTTCGTCGAGGTCGCCTTGGGGTGAAAAGGTGGTGACCGACATCACGAAATGGGGTCGCATGGACATCGCGTTCAATCTTTCTTCACGTCGTGCCGGAAAGCTCCCGTCAGGAAGCGCCAAGATGGTCTCTGAGGAATTTGCGAAGCACGGCGGCGAATTCTGCCGGGCGCTCCAAAGGCGACAAATGGCCGGCGCCAGCGATCTCGACATAAGACCCGGCCGGGAGGGCCTCGGCGAGGGCGCGCGTCGCCATCGGCCGCGCAGCCTTGTCGAGCTCTCCGCCGATGGCAAGTGTCGGCATCGTCAGGGCTGGCAGCAACGGCTCGTAGCTGAAGTTGCCGAGAGCAGCCCAACACCTGGCGTGGACTACCGGATCGCCGGCAAGCAACCAGCGGGCGACTTCCGCGACCATTTCGGGGCGCGTAGCAAGGACTTCCGCGCTGAACCAGCGATTGAGAGTCGTCTCCAGTACATTGGGCATGCCCAATTTGGCCGCCTCGGCTCGTTGGATATGCGCGGTGCCCCGTTCGGCCGACGGCTGGTAGCTTGAGTTGGAAAGCACCAGCGCGGCGATCTTTCCGGAGGGCGACATGGCAGCAGCCAGGGCGGCCGCCATCGAGCTTCCCATGGAACAGCCGATTGGAACGATCCTGTCTCCGCCGATCGCCTCGAGCAGTTCCTGGACCGAGGCGGCCATGTCGCCGATCGACATGGGACCCGATGGAACGTCGCTTTCCCCGTGACCGGGGGCATCCGCCGCAAGGACCCGATATTCACTGGCGAGTTCAGCGGCTAATGCCTGCCAGACCTGTGCCCGAACCCCGATCGGATGCAGCATCACCAGCGTGGTCTCTCCACGCCCAGATGGCAGATAGCCAAGGGCGTGGCCGGATTTCAGGCGAAAGCGCATGGACTGGTCCTCGACGCCAAAACAGATCGCGGGGCGATCATCGGGCGGTGGCCGGCGTCGCGGGCAGGGGGAATTTCTCCAGGTAGGGGAGATAGCTGTCCTCAACATCGACGCCAAGGCTGGCAAGCAGCCGGACCACCCCGTTGTAGTGTGAGATCGTGACCACGAGATCGATGAGGAGCGCACTATCGAGGAAGCTGCGCAGTGACTCGAAAGTGGCCGCCGAGATCGCTCCATCGACGGTCATTTCATGGGCGGCGGTGAGAACGGCGTGAGTATTTCTGTCGAATTTTGTAGGTTTGCCCTCGTTCATCGCCACCAGATCGCGGATGTCGTCGTCCGAGATGTTGAATTCGTGCGCGATCTTGATGTGGTGCGACCACTCGTAAGGCGCGCGCGCCAGATAGCCTACCTGAAGGATCGCGAGCTCCCGCAGGCGTGGATCGAGCTTGCTGCCAAAACGGATATACTTGCCGGTCCCACTCGTCGCCTGCCTGCATTCTGGCGAATTCGCCAGGATACGGTTGAGGTTGATCGGGCGGTCAAGAATGCTTTGGTGCTCGGGAGGAAGGTCCTCCTTGTTGAGATAGGGCAGGCGAGCCATTGCAAATTCTCCTTCAGATGGTCTTGCTAGACGTGTTCATTGTGGCTGCAGGCCGAATACTCATGTGAGGGTCGCCCCGACCGCGTGCGGGGCTCGAACGACCTTCAGCGACAAGCTCGATGCCAGCAACTCGCGGGTATAGGGATGCTGCGGATTGTCGAAAACTTCCGCCACGGGCCCCTGTTCGACAATGCGCCCTTGCCGCATCACCAACACGCGATCCGCGAATTCACGCACCACTGGGAGATCGTGTGCGATGAAAAGAAAGGACAGGCCGAAGTCGCGACGCAATCCCGCGAGGAGCTCGATGACCTGAGCTTGGATTGAAACGTCCAGTGCCGA
>JAQGKB010000006.1 GCA_028290345.1 Hyphomicrobiales bacterium
GCTACATGGCCAAAGAATTCAGCCGCCGCAGGATCCGCGTCAACTCCGTTGCGCCGGGCGCCACCCGAACGCGCATCGGCGACGACGCCTATGATAAGTATCCGGAAGTCATTCAGCAGATCGTCGACATGACTGCGCTGGGACGTCTCGGCGAAGCGAACGACGTGGGCGCCGTGATCGCAGCCGTGCTTTCGGATGATTTCCGGTGGGTGACCGGACAACACATCGAGGCTTCGGGTGGCGCCCGGCTGTCTGTCGGGAGTTAATGCCAGGAGGGATGGACGGTATCCAAGCCTAATCAACCCAGGCTGAGCTTCCTGTGCAAAGGCGGCGCTTAGGCCCCGCCTAACTTTCAGACCGGGAACCGAGCTTTCATCGCGCCTGCGAGTTGGCGGTCAGACAGCGCGATCTACCCGCTCCATCGGGATAAAAGCCATGCGCGGGCGGCGCGGGTCAGAGGGTGGTGGTACTGCGCAAAGAGGTCGCCCCATCGACAAGGTCTCTTATGAGCTCGTCTATCGAGAGGCCACCACCGAGTACCCCCGTAAGAAAACGGATGGTGGCGTTCCTGGGCAATCCGTCGCTGGACCAATCAAAGCCAATCCATGCCTTCGAGCAAACTATGCCTTCCAGCTGAGGACTCCGGCCCGTCGCCGCGAGCCGACCAAGACATTCGACTTGACCGGCCCGTCGCATGCGGCTGCCTTAAACCACAGTCTCCCAGGTCCAATCGGCCCGATTCTGGGCGTGCAAGGTCCAGAACGCGGCACCGATACTGTCGGCGACGGCGGAGCCTGCTTCGACGCCCCGATTGACAGTGACGGTGGCGATATGAACGCCGCTTTCCGCAAGCGGGGCAAACAACGTCTCGGCAAGCGAGCGCAAGGCCACTTTGCCGACCGACAACGTCATCGCGCCAGCCATCGGCGTCAGCGCCACACCGCCGCCGGTCAGCAAGATCGTTCCTCGCTTGCTGTCGCTCATGGGCACGAGCGCCGCCTTGATGGCGGTCAGCGCGCTGGTCAGGTTGATGTTGATATCGGAATGTACCGTATCGGCGGGCTGGTCCTGCAGCGTTTGGATGCGGATACTGCCGCCGTTGTAGTGAAGCACTTCCAGGTCAGCAGAGTATTTTTCGACGAGAGCGGCCACTGCCTCCGGATCGGCGGCGTCGATCTGTTCGACAGTGACATTGCCTTTTGCTTGCTGGCGCAATTCAGCCGCAAGCGGCTCGAGGTTGGCTGGGTGGCGTGCGCTCATCACGACGTCATAGCCTTCTTTGTGAAAGCGCTTGGCCGTGCTGAAGCCCATGCCGCGACCGGTCGCGATGCCGAGGAATAGTTTGGTCATGAAAGTCGGTCCTTCGTGTTGATTGTGGATTGTCGAGAGGCCGATGGCGACTGCCATCGGCCTTATGGGTTGAGCGGCTCCTCAACCAATCGAGAGCCGCTCCAGGAAAGAGAGGTCGGCTCCGTCGCGGTCGGTGGACTTGCTGATCTGTTCCCAAGCCGCCGTGGCTTTGTCCCGGGCGGCTTCGGCCATGCGCACCGCGAAGAGCGCGTCGCTGCCGAGGATCAGGTGGTAGGGAAGGGCATCCTCGCGGGACAGATCGAAGATCACCTTGGCATATTTTCGCAAATCACCGATCTCGTTTCCCGAGAGATGTTTCGTCATGGCCAGCATATGCCCGACGCTGGGTTCATAATCGGCTAGCAGCTCAGGTGCGTTCTGCGAGGCGAATTGCGCCCAGCTCGTGGGCATGCTGCCGGGTTCGACCGCGACGATCTTTACGCCGAACGCCGCGACCTCCTTGGCAACCGACTCCGTGAACCCGCCAACGGCAAACTTGGCTGCATGGTAGGCGCTCATGCCTGGCGCCCCCAGGCGGCCGGCCCCGGACGAGATATTGATGATATGCCCGGATCGCTGTTCGCGCATGAAGGGGAGGGCGGCGCGGGTCAGGTTTACCACACCGAAAAAGTTCGCGTCGATCTGCGCTTTGAAGTCGTCTTCCGGCATCTGCTCGAAAGGCGCCACGGAGGCAAAGCCCGCATTGTTGACCACAACGTCGAGACCGCCAAAGCGATCGAGCGCGACCTGCACTGCGGCTCGTCCGGCGCTCGCGTCGGTCACGTCAAGTGTGGCCACCGCTATTCGATCGCCGTACTCCTGCTGCAGGTCGGCCAGGAGATGGGTTTTTCTGGCGGTGGCGACGAGCCGATCTCCCTCTTTGAGGACCGTCTCGGCAATGGTTCGGCCAAGACCATTCGCGCTTCCCGTGATCAGCCATGTCTTTGTCATATCTTCATTTCTTTGTTAATAACAACCGAGTACGCACTCATTAAAAGTGCAAAACAAATATGCTCTTACCTGGGGGATATCGCCCCCCACAGGGCTTCCCATCCAAGGCGGCTGTACTCATCGAGCCTACCGCCATCCTTTGCCGTCATTTCGAACACCATGTCGGCTAGGCCCTCCATCAGCCGCGCCAAGAAAGCGACCGGCTGTTCACGCAGGGCGCCGGATCGAAGGTCTTGCTCAATCATCCCCTGGATGTCGGTGCACGTTTCATCTTCTGCTCGGCGCTTCGCCTCGGTAATTTTCTCGTAGACGGCGAGCTGCCGCATGGCCTCCCGCTTTTCCGGATTTTTCGCGCGCCATTCAATCAAGCGAATCCAAAGATGCCGAAATCGATCCTCCACGTTGGCTCGCGAGGGATAGCCGGCGGTGAGTGTAATCCGGAGATCCGTCTTGAGATCGAGGTAGAGTTGGCTAAGCAGTTCGTCTTTGGAGGCAAAATAGACAAACAGCGTGCCTTCAGCGACGCCCGCATCCTTGGCAATCCTCGAGGTGGAGGCGGCAATGCCCAACAAGGCAACGGCCTCGGTGGCCGCCAACAAGATTGCCGTTCGTTTCTCTTCGCTTAAAGGCCGGGCCATAGGTCACATCATGAGTGCGTAGGTACTCATCTACGATCGTGATGACTCTGTCAAGCGAAGAGATCGACGGTCAGGCACGTCGTCCTCGCCGATCTGCCGCGTCAGAATGTCGGTAGGCAAGGGGTCTCGACGCCGATCGGCGTCCCAAACCTCTGATTGTCCTGCTCGGGGAGGGGCAATCAGCTCCGCCGCTTCACAGCCTATACACGACCCGCACCACCGAGCCGTACTGGATCCCGAATAAAGCTCGGGATGACACCAGCGGGTGGGCAAAGGTGTGGCACCCCATCCGCCACCTCCCCGTTTCCGGCGATCGCCAACAGCTTAGGAACAAGTTGTCGCACACCTCGTTATGAGGCCGCGGAGGCGCATAAAAGTATTCAAAGAGAGGACTGCGCATGACACGATCAAAACTCGCATTCACCCTCGCCATCGCCGCTTTGATGGCGGCGGCGCCATTGGGAAATCTGCCAAGCTACATGCCGTTCGGGACGGCACCTGCTCAGGCCCAGCAGGTCAAGGTCAGCTTCAGCGTTTTTTATGACGGGTTGGCCCAATACGGCAAGTGGGTGAAGCATGCCAAATATAAGTATGTGTGGTGCCCGCAGGTGGAGCGCGCCTGGTCGCCCTACACGAATGGCCATTGGGTGTATCTTGCCGACCGCGGTTGGTACTTCGCCTCGGACGAACCGTTCGCATGGGCCGCTTACCACTATGGCCGCTGGTTTGATGACCAAGACATCGGCTGGTGCTGGGTCCCTGGCAATTTGTGGGCACCCGCCTGGGTGACCTGGCGCAAGAGCAACGACTATGTCGGGTGGGCGCCGCTGCCTCCGGAGAACGACGGCTTTGCCGTGAGCGTCAAAATCTCGACGCGCGACGTGCCGAGGAACTATTGGGCCTTCGTGCCGGTGAAGAGCTTCCTGCGGCCGCAATTGCGGGCGGACATCATCATCGGCGATAGCCAGCCGGATGTGTTCCAGCGGACCGAAGTCGTCGGGCCGGTGGTCATCCAAAACAATATTGTCGTTAACAACGTTATCAACGTCGACTTCATCCAGCAGCAGACCAATGAGAAGGTGGTTGTGCTGAAGGCGCAGGAGGTGAACGATCCCAAGCAGGTCACTGCCCAGCCGCAAGGCGATACAGTTGCGATCTTTGCACGGCAGCTACCTGAGCCCAAGCAGGACGAAGTGCCTGCGCAGGCACTAGAACCGCAACAGGCTGCCCAGGAGCTCAAAGCCGGGGCTCCGGCCGCCGGCGTCAACGCCCAGACCAGCACCGATCCCAATGCCGCTCAGCCGGGCGCTGCGGCGGGTGCCAATGCCGCGGCTGGCGCCAATGCCCAACCGGCCACACCGGCGACTTGTCCGGACGACAGGAAGGTGAATGGCGTCTGCCCGGTGGTTCCGAAAGCCAAGGTTGATGCCAACGCAAAGGCAGCGACCGACAGCAATGCCGCCAATCCGGCGGACACCAACCAGGCGGCTCCAGCAGCCAAGAAGGCGGGTCCGGCCGCTGACCAGACGGCTCCTGCAGCCAACGCCAAGCAGGCTCCCGCCCTCCAGGATCAGACAGCGGCTCCGGCCAAGGCTGACACTCCGGCCAAGACCGAGACGCCAAACGCCAAGCCTGCCGCCAATGCCAAGGCCAAGCCCGCTTGCCCTGAGGCGGAGATGGTGAACGGTGCCTGCCCGACGGGTACCAAGACCAACAAGCCGGCGGCCAATACCAAGCAGGCTCCGGCCGATACTGCCAAGCAGGCTGCTCCTGCTTCGCAGGACCAGACGGCGGCTCCGGCCGCTCCTGGTGCCGCGGATACGTCCAAAGCTCAGCCGGCCGACCGGCAGGTTGCGCCCGCGCCTGAAAAGAAGGCTGCGCCCAACTGCCAGCCTGATGAACAGCTGGTCAAAGGGCAGTGCGTGCCGACCAAGGCTAAAGGCGGCGCCGCTGCCGGCGCCAATGCCGAGGCTCCGGCCGACGCACCAGCACCCGTCGCTCAATAAGCTTAGTGACGGCTCACTCCAGGCGGCATCCTCGCGATGCCGCCCTTTTCTTTGGTAGTGCAGTTATGGCCTGCGAATGAACGTCCGCGAACTTCATAGCGCCGACAGAACCTGCCAGTCTGCTCCCGGCCCCCCACTGTCGGCAATGCGCCCCTTTGCGGCCGTTCGCTCGCCGCTTCCCCCTTCTTAAAAGCTGCCAGTCCGCTTAACCACCGATGGCGGCCGCAATGGGGTGGGAAGCGGTCGTGCCGATGGCGAAGGTCAGCTTCGGACATGTCGGCTCAGCATCGAGCGACCATCGACCACATCGACGGCCAGGGTTTCGCCTTCGGCCAGGTGCAGTGCACCACGAGGTTTCGCGGGCACGGTGACCTGAAACGACCCCCGACCTTTTTGACCGTGACAGTGCCGTAGCGACCATTGGTCTACATCAGCGCTGGGCAGCGCTGAGCTGATCCTTGAGGTTTCCGACCATCTCCAAGCAGGCATCTAGTTCTTTGATTTCAATGTATTCATTTGGCTTATGGGCCTGCTCGATCGAACCAGGACCGCAGATCACGGTGGAGATTCCCTGCTGCTGAAATAGTCCGGCCTCAGTGCCGAACGAAACGCACGAGGCTGGAGCGCGATCACCGGTCAGCACCCGTACAAGGGTCTCTGCCTCCGATTGGCTCATCGGCTCAAGCCCGGCTACCTCCCCGATTACATGGGTGACGATGTCGGCCGAGGCAGAGGTCTTGCGCATGCGCGGCAGCAATTCGCCGGTGACATAGTCCTCGATGTGCGCCTTGGCAAAGCTGAAATCCGGGGCGTTCACCGGACGCAACTCCCAGTCGACAGCGCAGCTTCCGGCAATGATGTTGCGCGCGGCGCCGCCTACAATGCGTCCGACCTGAAGGGTTGACCAAGGAGGATCGAAGCGCGACGCTTCGGGGCTGCGCGCCCTCAGCATGTCACCACAGCACCATCAGCCCGTTGACCGAGGGCAGGCCGATTGTGGGATTGTCAAAAAAACCGGGACTGATCTTGATGGCAAAGGTCTCGAGGCCGGGCACATAAGCTGTCTTGACGTCGACCTCGCCATTGGCCTCGGCGATATCGAGCCGCAGGATCGGTGGCATCACCACAGCGCGCGTGGCGAGCGCGAGAAACGCCTCTTCAACGCAAGCGATGGCAGCCATATCCAGTGGCACCAGGGCCCGCAGGTCGCGCTCGGTGAGAACGGTGATCTCGGCCATCTAGGCTTCTGCCGAAAGATCTGGAGTTTCACCCAGGATGATGCGCCGATGTAGCGCCATGTCGATGTTTTTGCCCGAGAGGACAACGACCACCGGCCCCACCGGCTTTACTTTGCGCGCGTCGAGTGCCGCGATGCCGACCGCGGCCGCGCCCTCGATGACCTCACCTTCCTCGAAATAGGCGGTGCGGATTGCCGCGGCGATCTCGGCTTCCGAGACCAGCACGATCTCGTCGACGTATCGTCGCGTCATCTCGAAGGTGTGGCGGTTTGCCAGGCCAATGCCGCCGCCAAGCGAATCCGCCAAGGTTGCAACCTCTTCGACCGCGACCGGCCGACCGGCGTCTATACTGGCCTGCATCGCTGCGCCTCGTTCCATGGTCACCCCGATGACGCGCACGTTCGGGTTCAATGTCTTGACCGCCAGTGCCGTGCCGGAAATGAGACCGCCGCCCGAGAGCGGCACCAGTACGGTGAGGGTGTCGGGCGCATCTTCCATGATTTCGAGCCCGAGCGTGCCTTGGCCGGCAATGACATCGGCCATGTCGAAGGGCGGCACCATGGTCATTCCGCGTGCCGCTATCAGCCGCTCCGCCTCGGCCTGAGCATCATCCTGGCTCGAACCCACGATGTGGATTTCGGCGCCGAGCGCCTGGATGGCCTGCCGCTTGTTGTGCGGCACAAGCTTTGACATGCAGATTGCTGCCGGTACGCCGGAAAGTCTTGCGGCGTAGGCCAGCGCCCGGCCGTGATTGCCCGTCGAGGCCGCGATCACGCCCGCCTCGCGAGCGGTCCGATCGAGCGACAGTATCGCATTCGTGGCGCCGCGCAGCTTGAAACTGCCGGTGGTCTGGTGATGTTCATATTTGAGCCGCACCACGACGCCGACTCTTTCGCTCAGCGCAGCCGCCTCACGCATCGGGGTGCGCAGAATTCGCCCGGCAATGCGTTTGCGTGCCTCCAGTACTTGGGTGAACGCAATCGTCATCTATACGCAAAGCTCCACAAGCAAATCTGCAAACGCCTTGTCACCCGCCGGTCTCCGATGCGCCTCTATGTCGGTCAAGCCTAACAACAATATGCCCGTGCCCCGACAGTTGATCCATCCAATCTGGGATGGCGGTGCAGCCGATCCTCCTGCGGGCCGAACTACAAAAAGAAGTATCGTCCCTCGACACTGACCAAGCTCTCCGCAACGTTGGACAGACGAAAAACGCGAGGAAAGACGTGCGTTTCAGTCTCGTGGCGGTGGTGGCCGTCCGACCAATGTTCTCAATTCCCTGGCACATGCCAGCACCTGCAACATCGGCAAAGACTCATGGAAGGACCGAAAATGAATATCAACTTCATCTCGCCTCTCGCACGAAATAAACGTCGGTACGCACTCGGCTCGATCGCCACGGCAACAATGCTGGGTCTCGCCGCGCTGGCCCTGCTCTCCTCCGCGGCGAGTGCAGCGACCGTCAAGGAAATCAAGGCCCGCGGCTATATCCGCGTCGCCGTGGCCAATGAAATTCCCTACGGCTACGTCGACCCGAACGGGGACGCCAAAGGCGCGGGCCCCGAGGTCGCGATCGCAGTAATCAAGGCGTTGGGTATCCAGCCAGAGAATATCCAGTGGGTGGTGACAAATTTCTCCTCGCTGATCCCGGGCCTCCAGGCGGACCGCTTCGACGTGACCGCTGCCGAGATGGCCATCCGCCCCGACCGGTGCCAGAAGGTGATCTATTCCGAGCCCGACACCTCGTATGGCGAAGGCCTGCTGGTCGCAGCCGGTGATCCGAAGGACATCCACACCTATGCGGACTTCAAGAAGCCAGGCTTGAAGGTCGCCGTCATGGCCGGCGCCGACCAGCTCGGCATGATGCAGAAATTGGGCGTGCCAGAAGAAAACATCGTGACCATCGCTGCCAATGCGGATGCCATATCCACCGTGGCGACAGGACGCGCCGATGCCTATGCGGCGACCGGCCTCACGGCGACGGGCCTTGCGGCAAAGGACAAGAAGGTGGCGCTCGCGGGAAACTTCACCGATCCGGTGATCGACGGCAAACCCGTACGCAGCTGGGGTGGCTTCAACTTCAACAGCAAGTCCACCGACCTGCGCGACGCGTTCAACGCCGAGCTGGTGAAGTTCAAGAAAACAGATGCGTATAAGAAGATCATGACCGACTACGGCTTCACGCCGGAGGATATCGCTGGGGCCTCCGCCACAACCACCGAGAAGCTTTGCGCCGCCGGCTAGCGGTCATACACTGGTGTTGGCCGGGCACCGAAAGGTGCTCCGGTCGGCACAAGATTGAAGCCGGGTCGATTGTTTCGGGTGGAACGGAGGTGCTTCACGGATGCATTGGCTTGAATACGTCAAACCATTGTCGCAGGGGGCTTGGGTCACCATCCAACTGACGGTCTATTCGACAATCTTGGGCGCTGTGTTTTCGTTTGCGTTCGGGTTTGGCAAGCTCTCGCGCAATTGGCTGATCAAGTCTATCTCAGTCATCTATATCGAGATTTTCCGCGGCACCTCGCTTCTGGTGCAATTGTTCTGGCTCTATTTTGCCCTGCCGCTAGCCGGCAACGCGATTGGCATCGATCTGCGCCTACCGCCCGTCATTGCGGGTGTACTCGCCCTCGGTCTTAATGTCGGCGCTTATGGCGCGGAGGTCGTGCGCGGCGCAATCCAGGCGGTGCGGCCCGCCCAGCACGAGGCGGCAAAGGCCCTGAACTTCACTCCGCGGCAGACGCTCTGGCGCATTGCCCTGCCGCAAGCCTTGCCCGAAATGATGCCCGCCTTCGGCAATCTTGCTGTGCAGAACCTCAAGGACACAGCCCTCGTCTCGCTGATCAGCCTCGGCGACCTGGCGTTTCGGGCGGAACAAGTCCGCAATTTCACGCAGGACAGTACCACTGTCTACACAATGATCCTGTTCATGTATTTCGGCATGGCCCTGGTTCTGACCGCCATCATGCGGATCATCGAACGATCGGTCAGCCGATGGCGCAATGTGAGGACCTGAGGCGATGCTGTTCGGTCTCCAATGGGATACGACGCATGGCCAGTGGGCCTTCGCCCTCTCCATTCTACCCATCCTGCTGCGCGGGATCCTGGTGACCCTCGAGGCGACCTTTGCGGGGTTTTTCATTGCCCTCGTCCTCGGGCTTCGCACCTTTCAACAAGGTGCCGTGATGGTTCAATTCGCCAAGAACCCCACAGCACCGAAGGGTATCTTGTCGAAGAACCAGCCCTGGATTGACCGCTCAGATTAAGGGGCCATAGGCTTCCAGAGGTCTCACTGCGTGAGATTATTCGCCGTTTTTATTGGCTTCTTTAGAGCGGCCATACAGCGGAAGCGTCTTCTATAACGGCAGCAACTCGCCCCGTACGGACGATATAAAACCATAACGGCCGGAGATCTGTCAACACACATAAAGATATCTTTATGTGTGTTTCACGGGACATCACGAAAAGTCACTCAACGGTGCTTACCCGGTGCTTACTTTCAACCGCGTCGCGTGGCGATCGATATGCGTAAGTCCTTGAAAAGTTTGGCGCACCCGACAGAATTCGAATCTGTGACCTCTGCCTTCGGAGGGCAGCGCTCTATCCAGCTGAGCTACGGGTGCATCTGGGGCTCGGCCTGGGGCCGGGCTGGATCGGGCGCAACCTAGCCAAAGCTGGTCCGCTGCGCAACTGCCGATGTGAGGAAAGCGCGGGGCGCGGTTTTGGGCGCGGATCCATCCGAGGCGGGCTTCCGTCGAGCTTGCGGGGCCGGGAATTGGATTGGCCCACGGCGCTCCCAAATCCCTCATAGCCTGCCTAATCCGCTTCCAGCCGGGCAACGATCTTGGCGAGTTGGCTCTGCCGGCCGATGCCGAGCTTGCTGTAGATGAGGCGCAGGGCGGAACGGGCGGTGTTCTCAGTGATCACCAGGGCGTCGGACGCTTCACGTGGCGAATAGCCCCGGCCGACCAGGGCGGCGATGCGGGCTTCCGCCGGCGTCAGGCCAAGCAGTTGCAGTGCCGCCGTGGCATCGCCGCGTTCCGAGACGGACGGATCGATCAGAAACACCATCACGGCGCCCCCGCCGGCGATGACCGGGTCGACCGCCGTGGCCTGCGCGATGATCGGCGGCCGATCCGGGCGCGACAGCAGCACCGGCTGCGAGACCGAGCGACCGGTGCCCGACCGCGCGTGGTGCATGGCGGCCTCCAACTCGGAGCGCTCGCTCGGCCGGAACGCCTTGATGAGGGCATCGCCCTGCGCCAGATCGTCCCCGAGCAGGGGGCGGGCGCGGGGGTTGATGTGCATGATCCTGCCGTCGTTTCCGACCAGCAGCGCCGCCCTGTCCGAGCGGCTGAAAAGCTCGAGAAAGGCTCGGCCGCCTTCAAACGCCTCCTGCGCCGGCGCCGGCCCGATCGGCCGCGGCACGCCCCAGCCGAAGCTGAACCCCGGGAGGAACTGGGCGTAGAGGTGCTGCACCGGGCGCGCCGCCTTCAGCACGGCGGGGGCATCGTCCGCGATCCAGTAATCGGCGGTTTGCGCCACGAGCGTCGTTCCGGAATACGAGATGTCGTAGCTCACCAGTTCGCCGGAGCGACGCCGCCCGAGATAGAGATCGGTGCCATCGACCTGGTGCAATTGCCCGCTTTTCGCCCGCACCGCTGCGCCAAAGAAGTCGTGCCCGATGGCACCGGCACTGGCCCGGTACAGCCCGTTCTCGCTCCAGACCCGCGCCTTGCCAGGAACTGCGCTGGCGTCGAACAACTCGGCGATGATTTCCTGCGCCCGGCCCGACACATAGGAATGCAGCATGAACGCGCCTTCGCTACCGTCGGGAGAATCGTGGTCGTCGACCACGACGGCGCAAAAGCCCTGCGAATAGGAGATGAGGCCAAAGGCGGCGCCGACTGTGTAGAATGCGTAGCACCCCAGATTGCTGTCGGCGATGCGCAGCTCGGGCGGCACAAAGGGCTCGACCGCCTCTCGGTCGATGGTGAACACACCATAGAGCAGGTCTACGTCCCGGCAATGGAAGGGGGGTAGCGGCAGCGGCCCCGAGGTCGGCTGCCAAAGATATGCGCTTAGATCGCCCCGATGCCTGATTGCCCTGGAAGCCTTGTCCGTCTCCGCCACTTCTGGTTCCCCAGCAGTTGCGCCCCCGACAGCCCGTCGCCCTGATAGTATGCTACCTTAACTCGGGCAGCCTGGAAAGTCTGGCGGGGCGCGTTGCCATGCACTCAGTGGGAGGCCGCCGCCAGTTGCGAGCCTTGCGGATCGTCGGCGAGCGTCAGGCAGAAGGCCGGCCAGATCACATATCCGATGCCGGACGAGGGCTGGGGTGCCGGCAGGAACAGGAGCATCGCGTTGTCTCCGCGTGCGCCGCCGAACTTGCCGCTACCATCGTAGACCACGGCCCGGCCTTCGCAGGCCATGCCGATCTGCCCCGGCGGCGCGGTCATCTCGCAGCGCCAGCGGCTGCGGATGGTGTCGTCGTCGCGATCGGTCATCTTGCAGGTTCCTGACAGCCCGCCCTCGGCAATTTGCCCGGAGCAGGCCAGGGCCATGAGCTGAACCGACGTGCCGTCCGATGGGCTCATCAGCATGTGGCCCCAGGTACCGGAAAAGCTGAAGTCGCCGGCAGCACCGAGGCTGGATTGCCCCACCACCATGTGGACCGGCGCTCCGGCGGCGCGATATTCAGCGGCACCGCCGGCGGTGATGGCCAGGGTGAGGGTGGTGATGATCGGGAGGAATGCAGCGTTCACGGGCACGGACGTCCTCCGCGTTGCATACCAACCCAGTGTGGCGGCCCAGATGGCCGGCGGCACCATTCATTTGGGGGGTGCGAAGAAAATTAGCTGCGCGCAAGATCGCTGCAGGACGTCGGGATCGAGCAGGAAGGGGGAACGAAAATGCCATTGGACAATGTGCCTGGCTTCGCATTCTCCGAAGCGATCGAGCAGCGCCTGGCGCAGGAAACCGATCCGCAATTTGGCGGGCCGATCCTGGGCCATGTCATCGTCGGCTTCGGGCCTGAGAAAATCATCGTCGCGCAGCGCGGCGGTCCGCTCGACGTCGAGGCGTTCAATATCTCTCCCGCGGCGCGCACGCTGGTTTTTGCCGATTGCCGCGGCTACGGCCTGTCGGCGGGCCTGGAAAGTCTTGGTACGCCGGACGAATGGTTCTGCGATCTGCAGCGGCTGGCCGATTGGCTCAGCTGGGATTCCGCCCGCTTCGTTTCGGGATTGCCGCTATTGCTGCCAATGCGGCAAGGCGTAGCCCATTTTGGGTCCGCGCCATTGGATAGCCGTTAGGCGGTGCGCGCTCGGGCGGCCCGATGCCGCCTAGGGGGTCGGCGCCGCGTGCTCGGCCTTGGACCTGCTCCAGATGCGGTCCAGTTCGGCGAGCAGGGTAGTCATCTTGGCTTCGTCCACCGTGGTGGGCTCGGCGTTCTCGGCGGTATTGCCGGCAGCGCCCAGCCGCGCCAGCATTGCAGCGACGCTGCTTTGAACGGCTAACGAAACCTGCCCCTCGGCCGCGCTGTCCTTGGCGGCGGTCTCGGTGACCGCAGCCTGGACGTCCTCGGTTTTGGCGTCCTCGGTTTTGGTCTCCTCAGCCGCGGCGACGTCATCCATCGCAAGCAGCGGCTTTAGTTCCACCTTGGCAAAGTGGCCGTGCGCAGCTGCATCGATCAGCGTGTTGCCGGTTGCCACAATCTTTGCCTTGGGCGCGATGCCGATGTCGGGAAGGGCGGTCGAAGTTGCGGCGGCGGCCTTGATGGCCGCAAAGTTGGGAAGCAGGTCGCCATCGGCTTTCAGTCCCGCCCGGCCCCCTTGCCCAAAGCCACGTTCCAAGAAGGACTTATCAAGGCCAAGAGCCCGCGCGATCACCGATGTTCTTCCCATGTCATTCGCTCCGCTGGTTGCACAAACCTTCTATTTTGCTGCGATGAGCGTATGGACTCTCCTTGTCCTCGTCTGGCCGACTCTATGGCGAATTTGCGGAGTTCTTTGGGCGGACGCCGCCTACCCCGGAACGACTTGCCGGCAGGCCGTTAGAACGGGCAGGGTACCACGAAAGAGCGTGTCAATCCGTCCGCCGGATGAGCAAAGCTCAGCATTTCGGCGTGCAGTTGCAGCCGGTCGGCGGCGGCCAGCGCCTCGCCGGTGGAATAAAAACTGTCGCCCAGGATCGGATGCCCCAGCGTCAACATGTGCACGCGCAACTGATGCGTGCGCCCGGTGAGCGGCGTCAGGCGCACCCGGGTGACATTGCCCTCACGCGCGATCACTTCCCAATCGGTCTGCGAGGGACGGCCGCGCTCGTAGTCGACGCATTGGCGCGGCTTGTTTTCCCAATCGGTGGCGAGCGGCATGTCGACCCGACCGCGATCCTCGGCGATCGTGCCCCAAACCCGCGCCACGTAGGATTTGCCGGTCTTGCGGGTTTCGAACTGGTTGCCAAGATAGGCGAGCGCCTTTTTGTTCAGCGCCATCAGCAGTACGCCCGAAGTATCCTTGTCGAGGCGGTGCACCATCGATGCCGTGGGGTAGCGCTCTTTTACCCGCGCCTCGAGGCAATCGCTGAGCCGCGGGTCCTTGCCGGCAACGCTGAGTAGCCCGCTCGGCTTGTCGAGCACGACGATATCGTCATCGGCATGCAGGATCGTGAGATAGGGCTCGAGCGGCGGCGCGTAGACGAACGTTTCGGGCATGGGAGGAAGCATGTGCCCGCTCTAGCCCATTTTGCGGCCCGGGGGAATGACATCGTGGGTAAGGACG
>JAQGKB010000024.1 GCA_028290345.1 Hyphomicrobiales bacterium
GAGCTGGCAACATTCTTGCAGAACGTAATCAGCATGGTTGGCCCGGAGGCATTCGCCGGTTGAGCGACCACCGGTACGCAGACGGCCTTGAGGTTGGCCTGCTGGTCGGCGGGAAGGCCTTTGACAAAGGACGCGTTCTCGGCCGCGGTGGTACCGGCCGCCGGAACGCCATTGGCGCCGACCGTCTTGCAGAACGCGGCGACCGCAGCGGGCGTATCGGCAGCGGGTTTGACGATCACCGGCACGCAGGCCTCGATCACCGCTGCCTGCTGCTGCGGCGGCATGGCTTTCATGAAGGCCTGGTGCTCGGCGGGCGTTGACCCGGCGGTCGAGATATCGATCTGATTTGGTGGGGCGTTCTGCGCCATCGCAGGGGCGACACCGAAGCTGAACCCAAGCAAGGCGATTGCTGCGAAACAATACTTCCACATTTTTTCCGCTCCGGAGCGGGATGCTCCATAGCTGCGCAGGCTAGATGTCCTGCGCCAGTGCGCCTTGACGATCATCAGCAGGCACGCTCATTGGTGGCCGCGACCGAGCCTCGCGCCATTGCGGATTGGCGGCGGCCAATCTCTCAGGGAGGAAGTTTTCGAAGTCGCCCCGGCAAAGGCAACCGGCGCGGGCACGGGGCATTGTAAAGGTATGTTGTCCGGACTTACCAAGCGCTACCGCGTCCGCAAGGGCCGCTCGTTCAAGCTGGCCGACATCGATCCGGCCGATACCGCTGGGCTTCGGCTTGAAAAGGACGAGGCCCGGGCGCTGATCGCGGCGGGGGTCGAGCAATTGACCCAGCTCCAGGGCCGGCTCTATGCCGAGCACCAATGGGCCCTGCTGATCATCCTGCAGGGCATGGATGCTGCGGGCAAGGATGGCGTGGTCAAGCACGTCATGTCGGGCGTCAATCCGCTCGGCTGCTCCGCCTATTCGTTCAAGGCCCCGACCCAGCAAGAACTCGACCACGACTATTTGTGGCGGCACCAGGTGGTGCTGCCGCGGCGCGGGCACATCGGCATTTTCAACCGCTCCTATTACGAGGAAGTACTCGTCGTGCGGATGCACCGGGAACTGCTGGCCGCCGAGGGACTGCCACCCAGGCTGCTGCACGAGGACATCTGGAACCAGCGCTTCGGGGAGATCACCAGATACGAGCGCTATCTCGCGGAAAACGGCATAGTTCCGCTGAAATTTTTCCTGCACGTTTCCAAGGAGGAGCAGCGGCGGCGCCTGCTCGAACGCGCCGACGACCCGGAGAAGCAGTGGAAGTTGGCCATGTCGGACGTGGCCGAGCGGCGGTTCTGGGACCAGTACATGGCCGCCTATGAGGACATGATCCGCCACACCGCCAGCAAGCAAGCCCCGTGGCATGTCGTCCCCGCCGACAACAAATGGTTCTCGCGCCTCGTGGTCGCCTCGACCATCGTCGAGACCCTGGAAAAGCTCGATCCGAAACTGCCCACGCTCGATCCCGGAGCCAGGAGCGAACTGGCCAGGGCCCGCGAAGCTCTGCTCGCAGAGCAGACCATCGCGGCAAGGGTGCCGCCTCCACCCTGATCGAAACAGCATGGCGACCTAGTCATCAGGCGGCGCTGATCGTGCGCGAAAGCTCCCGCCGGAGTAGCCCCGCATGGCGGCAGCGCTCCCTCGCGAAGGACTTGTCGCCGCAACCCCTCGGCCGGCTAAAGCCCTGAGCTGTCACGTTGGTTTCATACGCCAATCCTAAACACGGCGCGACGGCAGGCTCGCAGGGGGTGCGAGAGTTTAGTCGCGGGCCGCCTTCCAATGACGCGGATGCAATTTTGGCTCCGCCACAATGGGTTCCAGAGAGGACGTTTTTTATGCATGCTTCAAAAATGAATAGCCTGCGGCTGCTGCGCGTCGCGCTGCTGACCGCCCGCGCCGGAACGCCCGCGCTGGCGCTGGCCGATAGCAACGTCACCGTCGGCGGCGTTGCCTTCGTCAGCAAGGGCCTCGTCGGCATTGGCCGCATCCCGTCCAATCAGCGCGACAAGTTCGGCGAGACCTTTGGCTCGGGTTCAGGCATGGCCATCGACCAGGCGAGCTGGACCCATGACGCGACCGGCTACAAGGGCACGCTCTATCTGCTGCCCGACCGGGGCTACAATGCCGCCGGCACGGTTGATTATCGCCCGCGCCTCAACAGCATCGCGATCCAGTTTACCCCGACGGCGCCCGGCGCCACGCCGGCAGCCGACAAGCAGCAGTCCGGCGTCGCGGCCAAGCTGGCCGACTCCGTGCTGTTCGTGGACGACAAGGGGGCCGACATGAGCGGGCTCGATCCGGAATCGGGCATCCGTGCCGCCGCCGGCGACTTGCCGATGCTGCCGCAGGCCAGCAATGGCAAGATCGCGCTCGATAACGAAGCCATCGTCCGGCTGCCCGACGGCAGCATGTTCATCAGCGACGAATACGGCCCGAACATCTACCGCTTTGCGGCCGACGGACACCTGCTCTCGGCCACCCAGCCCCCGGCCGCGCTGGTACCGATGCGCAAGGGCACTGCGAGCTTCGCCTCGAACAATCCAGGTCCCGGCCAAGCGGCACCCGATCCGAAGGATCCCGATACCGGCCGCCAGAACAACCAGGGTCTCGAGGGCATGGCCATAACCCCCGACGGCAAGTTCCTGATCGCCGTACTGCAGTCGGCCGCCCGCCAGGATGGTGGTGATTCGAGCTCGACCCGGCAGAACACCCGCGCCATGATCCATGACGCGGCCGATCCGGCGCACCTGAAACTCGTGCACGAATACGTGGTGCCGCTGCCGGTGTTCAAGGACGCCAAGGGCAAGACCACCATCGCCGCGCAAAGCGAGATCGTGGCGCTTTCCGACACCAGCTTCCTGATGCTGGCCCGCGACAGCGGCAATGGCGCGGGCCTCAAGGGCGATACCTCGCTCTACCGCACCATCAGCATCGTCGATACCTCGAAGGCGACCGATATCGCGGGCACGCCCTTCGATGCCGATAAGCCTGTAGCGCCCAAGGGTGTGCTCGATCCGTCAGTCACCCCGGTGACGCTGACCCCGTTCATCGACCTGAACAACAGCGCCGGCCTCGCCCGCTTCGGGCTCCACAACGGCGCGCCGAACGATCGCAACAACCTGTCGGAAAAGTGGGAAGCCATGTCGCTCGCCAGCGTCATGGACCCGAGCCTGCCGAACGACTACTTCCTGTTCGTCGCCAATGACAACGACTTCCTGACCCAGGATGGCTTCCAGGTCGGCGCAGCCTACAAAGCCGACGGCGGCGCCGACCTGGACACCATGTTCCAGGTGTTCCAGGTGACCCTGCCGGGCGTTTCCGGCAAGTAATCAATACGAAAAGCGCGCGCCGGGGTGGAGTGTTCCGCCCCGGCAGCGCCGAAGCTGCTAGGCGACCTCGTCGCTGCCGCGCTCTTTCAGAGCGAATTCCTGCAGCACCATCGCCTTTTCGACATCGTGGTCGGCATGAGCGATGATCGAGGCAAAGGCTGCCCGGATGATCTCTTTCTTCGAAGCATCCGGATGCACTCGCCGGGCTTCGCGCAACAGTTCCCTCGGCGACATCTTGGGTCTGGCAAGTTTGAACAGGGTGGTCTGGATATCGTCTTTGTTGGCGGGCTTGGCCATCAGTGCGCTCCATGAAGATCCTGTGACAGAAATCCACACTTCACTGTCACATTCTAGCGCGTTTGACCTAAGCAGGCGAAGACAGGCCTAGTAATCCTTCTCGTAGAACACGCCGACGCTGGAATTGCCGTCAGTCCCCGCCGCCGCTCGGGCCTTCAGCTCCTTGGTGATGTCGAGATTGACGTTCACCTTGCTGTCGCCGTTGGCCCCGGCCTGCACGCCCACATACACGTTGTCCTGGATGTAGGTGCCGGCCGTCACCGCGGTATTGCCCTGCGGATCGGTGATCACATCGAGGTTGTCGAGGCCGATGGCATTGCGCAGGCTATCGAGCAGCGACGGGTTCGAGCCGCCGGCGAGCTCGGCCGCCGCTCCCGCAAGCTTTGCCACCTGCAGCGGCGACAGGTCACCAATCGAATGCTTGAAGATCAGCCGCGACAGCACCTCGTCCTGCGGCAATGCCGGGTCGGAGGAGAAATCCACCTTGAGGTCCGAGGCGCGGCCGGAAACCGTGACGATGACGGTGATGTTGTCGCCCTGGGTCTGCGCCACGAGGTTGAGCTGCGGATCGAGATTGCCGGTCAGCGTCACCGTGCCGGAGGTGAAGGTGATGCGCTGCCCGAGGATGGAGAGCCGGCCGCGAATCAGTTGGAACGCCCCGACCGGCTGGATAGCGGTGACCGGCCCGGTCAGCCGCACCGAGCCACCCACTTCGGCATCGAGCCCGCGACCGCGCACGAAAATCTGGTTGGGCGCGCTGATGTTGATATCAAGCCGCAACGGCGACGAGCGGCCCTGCACCTGCCCGCGGCCCTGCGCACTCACCTTGCCGCGCGCCAGTGTCTGCGCCACCGGCCTGGGCAGGTC
>JAQGKB010000083.1 GCA_028290345.1 Hyphomicrobiales bacterium
GAACGACAATGTACTGCTCAAGATCCTGGTCTATTTCGCTCCACTGTCGTTTCTGACCGTCGGCGGTGGCCAGAGCGTTGTCGCGGACATGCACCGGCAGGTCGTGGTTTCCTATGGCTGGCTGAGCGACACCGAGTTTCTCAACATCTTCGCCCTGTCGCGGATGACTCCCGGCCCCGGCACCCTGATCGTCACTTTGATCGGCTGGAAAGTCGCAGGCTGGGCGGGCGCGTTGGTTGCATCGGTCGCGATCTTCCTGCCGTCCTCGCTGCTGGTCTATGGCCTCGCGCGGCTATGGGCTCGCTACCGCGGCGCCAAGTGGCAAAAGGCTATCGAACTGGGCCTCGCGCCGGTGGCGGCGGGGATGGTTCTGTCCACTTCCTTTACGCTGCTGCGCGCCGCGGAAGCTGGCATGCTGGCCTGGATCGTTGCCGGGGCAACAACGATCCTGCTGACCTTCACCCGCGTCAGCCCCTTCCTGCTGCTCGGCGGCGGAGCAGCAATCTACGCGGTCTTCCTGAGCTAACTCAGGACCGGCTCGGTCGGCTTCGACCCAAGAAAGCGGGGCGGAGGCTGGGGAACATAGCGGCCTGTGCGACAGTGTCGCAGGCATTACAGGGCCTTGGGCGTGCTAGTTCAGAATTCGTTCAGGTTGGGCGCAATAGCAACGCTGACCTGGGCAGGGTGATCGATGTTTCGATCGGCCGTGGGAGCCGTCGCTTGTCAGACAAACCTATCTTTTTCGATCCATCCGGACGTAGGGCCCGGGTGCTAGCCTGGATGCTGCGCATTGTCGCTGTCATCGCAGTGCTCGCCGGCATCGGCTTCGCGACCAGTCTCGTGATTTCCCATCCGCCCAGCGCGCTCCAATCGGGTCCGATTGCAGCGTTTTTCTCGCTGCGACAGCCCCACACCATCGCTTCGCCGGTCTTGATGAAGAGCGCCGAGGCACTGGCGGCCGATCTGCGCAACCGCGAACGCCGGTCTGCGCGCCCGCATCCTCAACCGCAAGTTCACCGCTCGATGTCGGCTCCGGATGGTCGAGCCCTGTCGATTGGCTTCTATGTAAACTGGGATGACAACAGCGTCCCCGCGCTGAAGCGCGCCTTGCCCTATCTGGATTGGGTTATTCCCTCCTGGCTTACCCTCGATGGGCCAGATTTGAAGCTCAAGTCAGACGTTGATCCCCAGGCCCTCAGCCTCATCAACAACAAGAAGCCTGGCATGACTATCCTGCCGATGATTCAAAACGCGGCTGACGGCGTTTGGGACGGCAAGGGGCTGGGAGCCATGTTGAAAGACCCGCAGAAGCGGGCTGATCGGATCGCCGGCTTGCTGGATTTCGTTCGCACCAACAAGTTCCAGGGCATAACGATAGATTTCGAGGACGTGCCGACGGCCGCTCAGCCGGACCTCAAGACATTCCTCACGGAACTCTCGGCCGCGTTCAAGCCGCTGGGCCTCACGCTGGCGCTGACGGTGCCCTACAACGACGACAGCTGGGACTACAAGGCCTATGCTGCAATCACCGACTACCTGATCCTGATGGGCTACGATCAGCATTGGGAGGAGGGTGCACCCGGGAGCATTGCCGCCCAGGACTGGTTCGAAAAGACGCTCGACACCCGGATGAAGGATCTCGATCCTGCCCGCACCATCATAGCGATCGGCGGCTACGGCTACGACTGGGTCAAGGGGCAACCTGCCACGGACCTGACTTTCCATGAAGCCCTCAGGGCGGCGTCGGAGTCCGAAGCGAGTATCGATTTCGATCCCGACAGTGAAAATCCTCATTTCAGCTATGTCGAGGACGACGGCAAGAAACACGACGTGTGGTTTCTCGACGGGGTCACCTCCTACAATCAGATTCACGCGGCCGATGCCTATCAGCCTGCAGGCTACGCCCTTTGGCGCCTGGGTTCCGAGGATCCGTCCATCTGGTCCGTCATGGGACGGCCTTACGGGGCCGGGGCGCCCGATGCTCTCAAGACGATCGATCCGAGCCCCGACGTTGATTTCGAGGGCCGGGGCGAAATCCTGAAACTGGCATCGCGGCCTTCGCCCGGCGTTCGCGGCACGGAAATTGAAAGCGGGACAGGGGATGTGGTCGACGAGACCTATCGCACGCTTCCTGGCGCCTACGTCATCCAGGGTTTGGGCGATGTGCCGGGGAAGGTGGCGCTTACCTTCGACGACGGCCCGGATCCGCAATGGACGCCGAAGATCCTTGATATCCTGCGCGAGAAGAAAGTCCTCGGCACGTTCTTCCTGATTGGGTCGAACGCCGCGGCGCACCCCGAACTGGTGCAACAGGTTGTCGATGCGGGGCACGAAATCGGCAATCACACCTATACCCATCCGAATATCGCGAATGTTCCGCAGGGCGTGGCACGCCTCGAGATCAATGCGACGCAGCGCCTGATCGAGGCGATAACCGGCCGCTCGATCCGCCTGTTCAGGCCACCCTATCTTGGTGACAGCGAGCCTGCGAGCGCCGCCGAGGTGGCGCCGATCGATCTCGCCCAGTCGATGGGCTACCTGACGGTTGGGCTCAAGGTTGACCCGAATGACTGGATGCGTCCACCGGCCGACCAGATCGTTGCCACTGTTCTGAGCCAGGTCACCGATCCGGATCCGGACAAGAGGGGCCACATCGTTCTGCTGCACGATTCTGGAGGCGATCGGAGCCAGACCCTCTTGGCCCTGCCGCGCATTATCGACGAACTCCGGGCGAAGGGCTTCACACTGGTGACCGTTTCCGAGTTGGCCGGGCTGACGCGCGATCAGGTGATGCCACCGGTGCCTGCCGGAGCCTTGGCGTCATGGATCGATCGACCGATGTTCATGGCGCTGGAGACAGTTGGGGGCACGCTGGGCACGCTTTTTTCGGCGGCAATCTGGCTCGGCGTGGGCCGGTTGCTGTTCATGTGCGGACTCGGAGCGTTCAACCTCCTGCAAGACCGTCGCCGCAAGGTTCCGGTGATGAAGGAGCATCCGCTCCTCTCGGTGCTGATTCCTGCCCACAACGAGGAACGGGTCATCCTCTCGTCCATCGAACGCGTCCTGCAAAGCGACTACCCGATGCTCGAAGTGATCGTGATCGACGATGGCTCCACAGACCGGACGTCCGAGTTGGTGCGTGGTCAATTCGGCAGCCATCCCTCGGTCACCCTGCTGGCGCTTGCGAATGGTGGCAAGGCTCGCGCACTCAACCGCGGACTTGCGGTGGCCAAGGGCAGTATCGTCGTTGCGCTTGATGCCGACACGCAATTCGAGCCCACCACCATCAGCCGCCTCGCTCGCTGGTTCGCGGACGACCGGGTGGGGGCCGTGGCCGGTAATGCCAAGGTCGGCAATCGTGTCAATCTCATCACCCGATGGCAGGCGCTGGAATATGTTACCGCCCAAAATCTGGAGCGGCGTGCCTTGGCCGCCATTGGGGCGATTACGGTGGTGCCAGGCGCCGTCGGAGCGTGGCGGCGCAGCGTCCTGAGCACTTTGGGCGGGTTTCCGAGCGATACTCTCGCCGAGGACCAGGATCTTACTATCGCCGTACAGCGGGCCGGCCATGCGGTGCTCTTCGACAGCAAGGCGATTGCATGGACCGAGGCCCCGACCAGCGCTCACGATCTGGCCCGGCAACGCTTCCGTTGGGCGTTCGGCACGCTGCAATGCCTTTGGAAGCACCGCGCTGTGATGTTCAATCCGCGGCACGGCGCCCTGGGGCTCGTGGCCTTTCCGCAGGTCGTGCTCTTCCAGGTTCTCTTCGCGCTGCTTTCTCCGCTGGTTGATCTCCTGTTGCTGTCGCAACTCCTGTGGTCCGGCATCGACTACATCCAGCATCGGGATCAATTCGCCCCGGACAATTTGATCCTCGTCGGGTCGTTCTTTGTCGTCTTCATGGTGGTCGATCTAATGGCCGCCTTGCTCGGCTTCCTGTTCGAGCGCGACGAGGATTGGCGGCTGCTCGCATGGTTGCCATTGCAGCGATTTGGATACCGACAGCTGCTTTACTACGTCGTTGCCAAGTCGGTTCTCAAGGCCGTAGCCGGGGCCGTCGTGGGCTGGGGCAAGTTCGAACGGACCGCTACGGTGGTGCTGGCCAAGGCCGCAGCAACGCCTACCCCGCCGATTTCCGCGGCCGAATAACAAGTACTGAATGGAAAAGCCGCCCGGGGCGCGTCACGACCCGAGCGGCTTCCTGGTACGCAATCACCGGCAAGGGTCAAGTCTTGTCGGTTCGGAAATAACGCGGCACACACCCGGAAGTTCCGTCTGGCTGAAGCAGCAGAAGCGTGTTGCAAGAAAGGCTGACTACGCGGATAAGCAGGGCATCCAGTCTTGCTGCTACCTCCGCCAATGCAACCTTTATTCCGCGGCGCCATTTCTCCTTTGTTATTTCAAAGAGATACGGGTGAAATCATGCCTATCGAACGAGAAACTATTGTAGCGGACGGCAGCTCGCGCACTGGTTCGGGCGTTCTTGTCGGTGTTCTTTTGGTTGTGCTTGTGCTGCTGCTCGCCGGCGGGATCACGGTCTTCAATGGCGGCTTCAGCTTTGGCGGCCACGAGGTCACGGTAGACGTTCCGAAGGTCACAGTGACGAAATAGCCGACACCCAAAGCAAAGAAAAGCGCCGTTCCCGATTGACGAGGGAACAGGAACGGAGCAAACGAACAGCGTTGCCTGATCTAGGTCAGGCGACGAAAGCGCTCGAAGGGTTTCCACCTCGTCGGGCGCTTTTTCATTTCCGCCTCTGGCGCGACGGCGATGATGAGCAGGGACGGCTCGGGGCCGCGATAAACACCTGCCGAACTGCTCCAGCGCTTCCGGCGCTATAGCCCGCCCATGAACAGCATGACGGCGGTGGCGGCCGCTAGAAGCAGAAGAGAGTAGAAGCCCAGGCGTTCGATCAATATCGGTGCCTTGGAAGCAAAAGTTGGGTTGGGGGCTCGCGGGTGAACGCCTGAAGCTGCCTTGGCGGCAGGAAACTGGGGCAACGGGCGACGTTCAGGTTTTGCTTCGGAAGTCGCAAGCTCCGAGGTCAATCAGACTATTCCCGCGACAAAAAGGGCGCTTACTCCGGCGAGAAGGACAACGGTCCCCAGGAATAGCGATGTCATCATTAGTTGCCGCATTCGATCCTCGGTGGCTTGGCCGCGCACCTCAATGAATGACGTCG
>JAQGKB010000091.1 GCA_028290345.1 Hyphomicrobiales bacterium
CGCACGAGCGGATCCTGCATGCGATCGCCGAGGGTAATGAGCGGGCGGCCGGGGAAGCGATGCGGGCGCATCTCGAAGACACCGAGCGTGATATTCGTGCTGCCGTCAGTAACATCGGACACCCGCCGAAAAGCTGAGCAAAACATTTGCCGTAGCCGCACCGGCATTCAGCAGCTAAGCTGATCGCGGGAAGCTTTTGTGGCCTGATCAGTGAGCGACGCAACCGCATGTCGATCAAAGCCGCCGTCTATCATCTGACCCACTACAAGTACGACCGCCCGGTCATCCTCCAGCCGCAGATCATCAGGCTTCAGCCGGCGCCGCATTCCAAGACCAAGGTGCTCAGCCACTCGCTGAAGGTTTCGCCCGAAAAGCACTTCGTCAACGTGCAGCAGGACCCGTATGGGAACTACCTGGCGCGCTTCGTCTTTCCCGAGCCGGTGACCGAACTCAAGATCGAGGTCGACCTCATCGCCGACATGACGGTCTATAACCCCTTCGACTTCTTCGTCGAGGAAGAGGCCACCACCTTCCCGTTCGACTATCCCGAAGCCTTGCGCGACGATCTTTCCATCTACCGCAAGCCGGAAGCGGCGGGGCCGAAACTCAGCGCGTTCGTCGCCAGCATTGAGCGGGCGCCAACCAACACTGTCGATTTCCTCGTCGCTCTAAACGCCCGCGTTCAGCGCGAGATCGGCTACATCATCCGCATGGAAACCGGCGTGCTGGAGCCGGAGGAAACCCTCTCCCGGGCCCAGGGTTCGTGCCGTGACTCAAGCTGGCTGCTGGTGCAGGTGCTGCGCCATCTTGGCTTTGCCGCCCGCTTCGTCTCCGGCTACCTGATCCAGCTCAAGCCGGATCTGGTTTCGCTCGACGGTCCCGCTGGCACGACCCACGATTTCACCGATCTGCACGCCTGGTGCGAAGTCTATCTTCCCGGCGCGGGCTGGATCGGTTTCGACCCGACCTCCGGCCTCTTGACCGGCGAAAGCCACGTGCCGCTCGCCGCTACGCCGCACCATCGCAACGCCGCGCCGATCTCGGGCTTTGCCAGCTTCGCAAATGTCGATTTCGCCTTCGACATGAATGTCACCCGCGTTGCTGAGCATCCGCGTATCACCAAGCCGTTTTCAGACGAGAGCTGGGACCGGCTCAACGCGCTAGGCGAGAGCGTGGACAGGGTTTTGGCGGATAACGACGTGCGCCTTACCATGGGTGGCGAGCCAACCTTCGTTTCGATCGACGACTTCGAATCCGGCGAATGGAACGCCGACGCCGTCGGCCCGCAAAAACGCGCGCTGGCCGACGACCTGATCCGCCGCCTGCGCCAGCGCTTCGCGCCCAACGGCATGCTGCACTACGGCCAGGGCAAGTGGTATCCCGGCGAAACCCTGCCACGCTGGACCTTTTCGCTGTTCTGGCGCGTCGACGGCAAGCCGGTCTGGCAGGACGCAAGTCTCGTCGCCCGGGAGGGTGTGAATACCCCCGCGAAGTTCGCCGACGCCGAAAAGCTGCTCAACGGCATCGCCGCCAATCTTGGGCTGACAGGCGAAACCATAGCCCCCGCCTTTGAGGACCCAGGCGACTGGTTGCTGAAGGAAGCAAAGCTCCCCGACAATGTCGATCCGGCCAATTCAGAATTGCAGGATCCGGAAGCCCGCTCGCGCATGGCGAAAGTGTTCGAGCGCGGCCTCACCAATCCGACCGGCTACGTGCTGCCCGTGCAGCGCTGGAACGCCCTGCCGGACAAGGCGCACTGGCAGACAGAGGTTTGGAAGACCCGGCGCGGCAAACTGTTTCTCGCGCCCGGCGACTCACCGGCCGGCTATCGCCTGCCGCTGAGTTCGCTCAAGCACCTCAAGGACACCGACTACCCGCATGTGGTCGTCCGCGACCCGATGGCGCCCCGCAGGCCACTGCCCGATCCGGCGAATTTGCTGAGCCGATCAGCCGGCAAACCCGATCGTCCGCCACAGGCACAATCCTCCTTCACGCCTTCCTCCGAACAACAGGACCGCACCGAGCAGGAAATCTCCGAGATCGAGGGCGAGGTTCGCACCGCCGTGACGGTGGAAGTGCGCGACGGTCACCTCTGCGTCTTCCTGCCGCCGGTCGAGGACCTCGAGGACTATCTGGAACTGGTCGCCGCCGCCGAAGCCGCGGCCAAGGACATCGGACTGCCGGTGCACCTCGAAGGCTATGCCCCGCCAGCCGATCCGCGCCTCAACATCATCCGCGTCGCCCCCGATCCAGGCGTGATCGAAGTCAATATTCACCCTTCCTCCGGTTGGGCCGAGTGCGTCGCGACCACCACTGCCGTCTATGAAGAAGCCCGCCTGTCGCGGCTGGGCGCCGACAAGTTCATGATCGATGGGCGCCACACCGGCACCGGCGGCGGCAACCACGTGGTGGTCGGCGGTTCGACGCCGGCCGACAGCCCGTTCCTGCGCCGTCCGGATTTGCTGAAAAGTCTGGTGTTGTACTGGCAGCATCATCCATCGCTGTCCTACCTGTTCTCCGGCCTCTTCATCGGCCCAACCAGCCAGGCGCCGCGTTTCGACGAGGCCCGGCACGACAGCCTCTACGAACTCGAGATCGCCATCGCCCAGGTGCCACTGCCTGGCAAGGGCGAAGCGCCGCTGCCATGGCTCGTCGACCGGCTGTTCCGCAACCTGCTGACCGACGTCACCGGCAATACCCACCGCTCGGAAATCTGTATCGACAAGCTGTTCTCGCCCGATGGCCCAACCGGCCGGCTCGGGTTGGTTGAATTCCGCGGCTTCGAAATGCCACCCAATGCGCGCATGAGCCTTGCCCAACAACTGCTGATGCGCACTCTCATCGCCCATTTCTGGACGGTGCCGCTCGATGGCAGCTTCATCCGCTGGGGCACGACGCTGCATGATCGCTTCATGTTGCCGCACTATGTCTGGCGGGATTTCCTCGGCATGCTCGCCGACCTCAAAACCCACGGCTTTGCGCTCGATCCGGAATGGTTCGTCGCCCAGCTTGAATTCCGCTTTCCGTTCTGCGGCGAGGTCGAATACGAGGGCATGAAGCTGGATCTGCACCAGGCGCTCGAGCCCTGGCACGTCATGGGCGAACAGGGCGCCATCGGCGGCACCGTCCGGTTTGTCGATTCCTCGGTCGAGCGCCTGCAGGTGAAGCTCGTAGGTCTCAATCCAGAGCGCTACACCGTCACCTGCAACCAACGGCCGGTACCCCTCCGCGCCACCGGCGATGCCGGGATCGCCGTCGCCGGCGTGCGCTACAAGGCCTGGCAACCTGCTTCGGGCATGCACCCGAACCTGCCGGTCAACGTCCCGCTGGTGTTCGATATCTACGACAAGTGGTCGGCCCGCAGCATCGGCGGCTGTACCTACCACGTCGCCCATCCGGGCGGCCGCAGCTACGAAACCTTCCCGGTCAACGGCAACGAAGCCGAGGCGCGGCGGCTGGCTCGCTTTGAGCCGCGCGGCCACACGCCAGGCGGATTCGTGGTTTCGAACGAGCAGCCCCCTGTCGAATTTCCGCTGACGCTGGATTTGCGGCGGCCGCCGCGGTGAACTCGCGGCCGGGGTTCGCGGCTCGCACCGCCGCATCGCTGCGCCTCGAACCACCGCTTTGTGCGCGCAGAAATCAACATTCCACCGAGAAAACCCTTGCGATTTCATATTGAAACGCTAGCGCTATAGCCTGATGGAAAAGCGCAATCAGCGGCCCACGCGGGTCCACTCCAGCATCATTGCCGATTACAGACTCATTCCGGGCGTGCCCGATGAGATGATCGACGCTGCCGGCAAGATCCGGCCCGGCTGGGCTAAGCTGATCGATGCATTCGACGCGCTGGGGCCAACTGAACTAGCCGCCCGCTTCGAGCGAGCCGATCAGTACCTGCGCGATGCGGGTGTGTTCTACCGCAAGTATGACGGCGCCGAAGGCAAGGAGCGCGCTTGGCCGCTGGCGCATGTGCCGCTGATCATCGACGAGAGCGAGTGGGCCAGCATCACGGCAGGGCTGACGCAGCGCGCCGAACTGCTCGAACAGATCGCCGCCGACGTCTACGGCGACAACACTCTCGTCAGCCGTGGCCTGCTACCGCCCGAACTCGTCGCGCGTAACGCCGAATTCCTGCGGCCCATGGTCGGTATCAAGCCGGTCAGCGGGCATTTCCTGCACTTCTGTGCGTTCGAACTCGGCCGCGGCCCGGATGGTGGCTGGTGGGTCCTGGGCGATCGCACGCAGGCCCCATCCGGCGCCGGTTTCGCGCTGGAGAACCGCGTCGCCACCACCCGCGCGCTGTCCGACATCTATGCCCAGATGCACGTCCATCGGCTGGCCGGCTTCTTCCGCGATTTTCGCGATGCCCTCTTCGGCGAGGCTCGTGAAAATGACGGCCGGGTTGGCATCCTGACGCCCGGCCAGCATAATGAGACCTATTTCGAGCACGCTTATATTGCCCGCTACCTCGGCTTCATGCTGCTCGAGGGCGAGGATCTTGTTGTCGACAGCGGCGAGGTGATGGTGCGAACCGTCGCCGGTCTGAAACCGGTGAGCGTCCTGTGGCGGCGCATGGATGCGTCGTTCACCGATCCGTTGGAATTGCGCGTCGATAGCCATATCGGCACGCCCGGCATGACCGAAGCCTTGCGGCAGGGCTCCATCTCGATGGTCAACGCCTTGGGCTCAGGCATCCTCGAAACCCGGGCGCTGGCCGCCTTCATGCCGCAACTCAGCCGCGCCCTGCTCGGCCAACCGCTGCAATTGCCCGGCATCGCCACCTGGTGGTGCGGGCAAGACGCGGAGCGCCGTTTCGTGGCGGATCATCTCGACACCATGATGGTCGGGCCCGCGTTTTCGACCAGCCTCGCCTTCGATGACCAGAAGGCGACGGTTCTGGGCGGCGCCCTGTCGCCGGACGAGAAGTCGGCGCTGCTAGCTCGGCTTGACGCCAGCGGCGGCAGCCTTGTGGGCCAGGAGCCGGTCAGGCTTTCGACCGCCCCGGTCTATGCCGATGGACGGCTGCAGCCCCGCCCGATCGCCCTGCGCGTCTATGCTGCGCGTACGAGCAAGGGCTGGACCATCATGCCCGGCGGCTTTGCCCGTGTCGGCTCGACTCTCGATACCACCGCCATTGCCATGCAGCGCGGCGGCCAGGCCGCCGACGTCTGGGTGGTGAGTTCCAAGCCGGTGGAACGGGTATCGCTGCTGCCGCGCGAAGGCGAAAAGCTGGTACGCAACTCGTCCGGGAGCCTGCCCAGCCGCGCCGCCGACAATCTCATCTGGCTTGGCCGCTACGCCGAACGCTGCGAGGCGACGGTGCGCATTCTGCGCGCTTACAACGCGCGCCTGGCTGAGGTCTCCAATCCCGACCTGCCGATCCTCGTCGATACCCGCACCTATCTCGATCACATTGGCGTCGACGCGCAATTCGCCCTGCCGCCAGGCCTGCTCGCGGCCATCGATAGCGCAGTCCACAGCGCCAGCCAGATCCGCGACCGCTTTTCGCCCGATGGCTGGCTGGCCCTGACCGATCTGTCCAAGACCGCGCGGCGCTTCGCCGCCAAGCTCGAGCCGGGCGATGACGCCACCCGCGCCATGACGGTGCTGTTGCGAAAACTCGCCGGCTTTTCCGGCCTCGTGCACGAAAACATGTACCGCTTCGCCGGCTGGCGTTTTCTCGAACTCGGGCGCCGGCTTGAGCGGGGCATCCAGCTTGCTAGCATCGTGGCCTGGCTGACGCGAAAGGGCGCACCAGATGGCGCCCTCGAAATGCTGCTGGAGATCGGCGACAGCGTCATGACGCATCGGCGCCGCTATAGCGTCAGTGCCGGCCCGGCCAGTGCCATCGACCTTCTGGTGCTCGATCCGCTCAATCCGCGTTCGGTGCTGTTCCAACTCGCGGCCCTGCGCGAGCAACTCGAGGCCCTGCCCGACGGGGTGAACGAAGGGCAGCTCTCACCGGCCGCCAAGGTGGCGTTGGAATTGCACACGAAGCTGGTGATCGCCGAACCCGAGCAGATGACGCCAGAAACGCTGCACAAGCTCGGCATCGGTATCGGCAATCTGGCTGGCGTTGTCGCCGCGGCCTATTTCGTCTGAGGGAGATGCGAGATGCTCTATGACGTGCACCTCGAACTCCACTACGACTACGATGCACCCGTACATGGCGACCGCCACCTGATCCGAGTCACGCCCATTTCGATGCCGGGGCAGCAGCGGGTGATCGCCACGGCCCTGACCTTCGATCCGAAGCCGGACCTTGAAACCGGGTTCGCCGATTTCTTTGGCAATGCCGTTACCACCATCGCCTATCGCGACTACCACGAAAAGCTCAACGTCCGGCTCTCGGCCCGCGTCAGTGTCGAAGATGCCGAAAAAGCGGCCGACCTGTCACCGACCCTCAACGGGTTGAAGCGCGAGATCACAGCGCTCTGGTCGCTGGCACCGAATTCGCCGCATCATTTTCTCGGCTCCTCCCCTCGCATTGACCTCGATGACGCCATTACCGCCTATGCACTGAAAAGCGCGGCGGCGGGCCGGTCGGCCGAAGCCATCGCCTACGATCTCTGCCAACGCATCCACGCCGATTTCGCCTATGACCGCAAGGCGACCGGCGTCGATACTACTTCCACTGAGGCATTCGCGCTGAAGCGGGGCGTCTGCCAGGATTTTGCGCAGGTGATGATTGCTGGCCTGCGTGGGCTCGGCATTCCCGCCGGCTATGTCAGCGGGTTCCTGCGCACCATTCCGCCGAAGGGCAAGCCGCGGCTGGAAGGCGCCGACGCGATGCACGCCTGGGTGCGGGTCTGGTGCGGGCTGCATGCTGGCTGGATCGATCTCGATCCTACCAATGCGATGTTCGCCGGACCGGACCACATCACTATCGGCCATGGCCGCGACTATGCCGATATCTCGCCCATCGTCGGCGTGCTCCGCACCAGCGGCCACCACAAGACCACCCAAGCGGTCGATGTCGTGCGCGTAGAATAGCTTGCGCGGGCTTTCTCCTGAGCCCGGAACCAAAATGAAAGTCTCTCCGTTACTTGCTCGAATGCAAGCGAGAACAGGCGAACAAGCCTGAGCAGGAGAGCCAAATGTCACGCAGCGAAACCATCGCCCTGAATAGTACCAGCCGGGCCGCAGCAGCCTGGGTGCCTGCGGGATATGACGGGCAAGTTCACTATAGCGCGGTCCTGGGCGCAGCAATTCCGGCCCTTGCCATTTTGCTGGTCGCAGCAGCGTTCCTCGTACGGTCCTTCTAAAGGCCTTCAGCGTCAACAAGGAGTAAGCAGCCGTGACCTTGAGCACCATACTTATAATTGTTCTTATTCTTATACTTATAGGCGCATTTCCGAGTTGGGGTTACTCCAGAGGCTGGGGTTACTACCCGTCGGGAATCGTTGGAGTTGTGCTCATCGTCATCATCATTCTTGTGCTGATGGGACGAGTCTAGAGCGCATCAGGCGGGTCCTAGGTTGCCCCCCTTTCGGCCCGCATTTGGTCACCCCGGTTCCTCAACGGACCGGGGTGACCTCTCTGGACGCCTGGCCCTAGCCGGCTGGAATGGA
>JAQGKB010000123.1 GCA_028290345.1 Hyphomicrobiales bacterium
GCCGAACAGATCGGGGCCAACTCCATCAGCTGGTTTCTCGAGGATCCGCGTTTGCACAGCAGGATCGTGTCTTATGTGAGGGAAGGCGACGGCCGCATTCGATACAACAGAACGAGTCACTCACCGAGTGACAAAAAAGTCTCTAAAGCTCGATTCTAATCGATTAGTTTTTAGGAGTAGCCCGCCGCCAGACCCCTTGTGTATGGATGGGATATGCGGCCTCGATGGACCTCGCGGAAGATACGTATAGGTAAAACTGCGTAACTGCGCTTGAATTTTACATGTTAAATCGCTCATGCTCTTTGGGATGAGGGAGGCTGCCCAAATGGGCCATGCAGTGCCCACTACCGCGCAGGTCAAGGCAGCGCTCGCCGAGATTCTGGCGATCGATGAGATGCGGCGTTCGCCGCAACTGGCGCATTTCCTCGCTTACGTAGTCGAACGGAAGCTGGCCGGTGAGGCCGACGCCATCAAGGCATATTCCATCGCGGTGGACGTGTTCGGGCGCGATGCGACCTTTGATCCGCAAGCCGATCCGATCGTTCGGGTGCAGGCGCGCCGTTTGCGCGCCGTCCTCGCCGGTTACTACGAACCGGGGCTCGACCGGGGTCCGGTGCGCATCCTCCTGCCGGTCGGAGCCTATGTACCGCGGTTCGAGGTGGTCGATAGTGCGCTCGCCGTCACGGCAGACGAGTCGGCTGCGGCTCCAGCCGTCGTCGCGCTCCGGCAGCCGCGCTTTCGGCGGCGGGCGAAGTGGCAATGGCGGTTTGTGATTCTGGCTGCTGCCGTTGCGCTTTTGGCAGCATGGCAATTGCTCCAGCAAACCTCGCCGGTGCCACAGCCAAAGCCGCCGCCAGCCACGCCCGCCATATCGGAAATGCCGGCCACACCCGTCGTGCGCGTCGCCGAATTCAGCAATCTCACCGGGTCGTCGGCGTTCGAGGCCGCCATGTCGGCGATGGCGGATCACCTGGTGAGGGATCTTGCGGCATTCGACACTGTCACGGCGCGGCGAATACGCCCCAGCGGCGGCGACGACGATCCCAATTCCCTGTTGCTGTCGGGCAGCGTCAAGCGCGTTGCGTCCGGGCTCAAGATCGACGCCATTCTCTCCGCTTCGGCGGGGGCCCAGATCCTGTGGAGCACCACAGTGATAAAGCCTTGGCCGGTCTCGCAATTGCCGGCCAGCATCCGCGAGGCGGCTGAAGTCATCACCAACCAATTAGTCCCCTTTTCCGGGCCGCTGCATGCCCGGGGCCGCGATTGGCTGAGCAGGCAAACGATATTGCCCGAACACCCGAACCTCTACGTCTGCATGCTGCAATATGGCCTCGCACGGCAGCAGGGCCGCGTGCCCGGCATGACCATGGCTCCTGAGACTGCGCTCGCCATGGCCTGCTTCATGCGGCTGCTGGCCCAGGAGCCACAATCGGCGCCGGCCGCGGCCGCGTGGGCAGGCCTCGACGCCGATGTGGTGCTCAATCAGATCAAACCGGGTACCAATTTGCATGCCGCGCTTGCCAAGGCCGCCGAGCCGGGCGGGCAGGCCAGCGAGGCTGCGCCGCAGCGCAGCTTCGTGCGCGAGCAACTAGCGCGCGTACTCGACGCCCAGGGCGCCAATACCATTGCCGCTGCGGAGTTCGTGGCGGCGCTGGGGCTCAATCCCTCCAATCTCGACGCCCGTGCAGCCTATGGCCAGGCCTTGGCGCTATCGGGCAATTGGAAGGCCGGCATGGCGCAGTCGCGGCTGGCGATCGGCGCCGCACCCAACCCGCCGCCGTGCTACTTCCTGACGCTGGCGCTGGGCAATTTCGCCTTGGGCGATTTCCAGCGCGCCGTCGATGCGGCACTGGAAGTGGCACCCACCGATGCCGAATTCGGCGCGGCAGTGGCAGTTGCAGCGGGCAAAATGCTAGGGCGCGAGGACATTGTCGACCGCTTCCTGCCCAAGGTCATGACCACGCCTGAGTTCCATCAGGTCGGCATCCTGCCCAGGCTTGGCCTCAGGCTGCGCGATCCCGCGGTGCTCAGGCAACTGGGCGAGGCGCTCGCCGCGGCGGGGGTCCCGCGCAACGCGCTGAACGGCCCGTTCGAAACTACTCGAACAACTGCTCGGCCAGTGCAATGAAAGCCTTTCCGCGTTCCTCGAAATTCTTGAACTGGTTATAGCTCGGCGCGCCGGGCGATAGCAGGATCGTGTCGAAACGCGACTTGCGGGTGGCCAGCGCACGCATCGCCAGCTCAAGCGTCCCGGCTTCAAGCACTTCGACCTGCGGCGCGGCGGCGAAGGTCGCGGTCGCCAGCCTGTCGCCGGTTACCGGCAGGCAGACGAGGGTGACCACGCCGCGTTCGGCGAGCAGGCTCGCCAGCTCGGTATAATCCTGGTTGCGTTCGTGGCCGCCGGCGATCAGGGCAATGCGGCGGCCGGGATAGGCCGCGAGCGCCGCCTTGGTGGCTTCTGGGGTGGTCGAAATCGAATCGTCGATGAACAGAACGTCGCCGATCTGGTGTTCCTCCAGCCGGTGCGGCAGCGGCTGGAACGCGGCGATGCCCTTGATGATACCGTCAATGCTGGCTCCGGCGGCCAGGGCCATCCGGGCGGCGAGCCGGGCGTTATCGAGGTTGTGCTCACCCTTGAGCCGGGATTTTCCGACAACGGAGGTGATGCGATCCGCGATGAATGGGGCAGGGTGGGGGAGAATGCGCGCCTTGTTGCGCACCGCCTCCAGCACCAGCGGGTTTTCCCGGGCACTTTCACCGAGGGCTACCGGGAAATCGACGTCGCGGTCGATCAGGTTGAGCTTATCGGCGTAATAGTGCTCGACCGTGCGGTGCCAGTCGACATGCTCAGGGTAGAGGTTGGTGATACCGGCGATATCGGGTGAAAACGCCATGTCAGCGGTCTGATACGAAGAGAGTTCGAACACCACGATCGGGTGCTTGTCCGCAATATCGAGCGGGGCGAGACCGACATTGCCGGCGAGGCCTGCATCGAGCCCGGAATGGGTCAGCATCAGGTGCAGCAGCGTCGCGGTGGTGGATTTGCCCTTGGTGCCCGAAATGGCGATAACTTTTCGCCCCTGCCGAAAGGTGTGCCCCCAAAGGTTGAGGTTTGAAGTGACGGCAATTCCCGCCTCGCGCGCCATGGCGAAAACCGGTCGGTAGCGGGAGACGCCCGGGCTCTTGACGATGGTGCCGAAGCGGTGCTCGGCGATCGCCTGCGGCAGGTCGGCCGGGGCGATAGTTTGCGCGTCGTCGATGTCGATATCGCCGCTGTCGACGGTGACGAATACCTTGGTTTGCGGCGATTGCGCCTTGAGGAAGGCCCGGGTCGAACGCGCCTCGCGTCCCGCGCCGTAAAGCAGAACCGGGGCGTCAAATCGCATGGACGGTGATCCTTTCGGCCAGTTCGGGCGGAATGTGGTGTTCGGTACTATCGACCACCAGCATTTCCAGCGCCGCCTCGAGCTGCTCCTTGCCATATTGCGTGAGGAGGTCCGAACGCAGTTTTTCGACGATGGCATCGCCGCCCCATTCACCGCTTTTGGTGAGTTCGAAAAGGCAGGCCGCACCCTCGAGGATTTCCCCCACGCATTCCCATGGCTTTTGCCCGGCAAGCCCGGTCAATTCGCGGAACGAAGCCTCATTCTCGGGCCGATCGAGCAGGTCATGCCCGAAAATACCGACGAGGCGCGCCTTGTCCATCACGGGCGCAAACATCAGGAAAACGAAATGGCATTTCGGGCACTCGCCGCACCACAGTGGTCCATCGTGGCCGGCGAGGCGGAAATTGCGGTTGCAGCTGGAGAACACCTTGTCGAACCGGGTGCTGCGGGCAAAGAGCGTCGCAATCCGGGCTTCGGAGTAGGGGCGCAGCAGAGAGAAATAGCCGAGCGTGCCGCCGCTGGCTTCGCCGAGGATCGCGGCAATGCGGCCTTCGAATTCCAGCGATTTGGAATATTGGTGGTTGGCCTGCCGGCCATCGAATTCGACATTGCCCTCGCTGGCCGAGCGCTCGTTGGAGAGGATGATGCGGTTATAGCCGAAGAGCACCGCGCAGAGCGCCGCGATCATAGAGTTGATCGCCGTGGAGGGCACGTGGCCGTTGTAGTAGCCGGGTTCCTTGCTGAGCCGGATCATTTCGGGATCGAGCGTGCGGGTGACGGTCACTGGAGGATGGCCGATCTTGGCGATCGATGTGACGATGGGCCCCTTCGGGTTGACCGCAAACGGGGTGAACGACACTCCGGCGGCTTCGAGCAATTGCACGCTGACCAGCGAATCCTTGCCGCCGCCGATCGGCAGCAAGGTGCGGTCGGGCAGGTCCGGGGCGCGATGCGGCGGCCGTTCATCCGGCGCCGATTCGAGGATCAGCCGGCCGAAGCGCTTGAGATCGTTACGTGCGTAGAATTCGCCGAGGCCATTTTCATAGACGTCGATTACAAAGGCCTTCTCGGCCTCGGTCAGCGCCAGGTCAGGCGCGGAGAGCACTAGCGGGGCCTTGAGTTTGTAATAGCTGACGCCAAGCACCAGGGCGGTGAGATCGAGCAGTTTTGAAAAAGCCGCTGCATGTCCGGCCGCGAGTTCGCCACCGATGGGAAACTGCAGGGTTTCGGAAAAGCGCAGGTCGTCGACACCGTAGGTAAAGCGCGCCAAACTGCTCGCCGGATCAAATGCCGGCCGCTCGATCAGAAAACTCGAAGTGCTCATTGGTCCCGGATCGGTTGGAATCGCCTACGCTAGAGATAGGCGCTTGGATGCGGTTTGAAAACCGCTGTGGAGGTGGAGGGGTGTGACCCGGCACCTTCCTTGCAGTCACTCCCACGAAGCCGTGCGCCGGTCCCCCCGACTTTCGGTTCGTGCTGGAGTCTCACGACACAGCCATACTGGATCCCGTCCTTAGACGAGATGACGGCGGTGAATGGGACTCGCCTCAATAAATCCGCATCTGCAGCCGCATGACGATCTCGTTGCCCAGCCGCTGGAAGCCGAATTCGCGCATGGTGCAACTCCAGGCGTTGCCGGTGCGCTCGATGCGGAAGAGATTGTAGCGGGCCGGATCGTCGCCGCCGTGGCTGCCCTGTGCTGCGCCGGCAGCCGCCACGCCGATCACCGGCACTTCGCTGCCGGGACCGTGGATTGAATGGATGGTCGAGCGGTGCGTATGGCCGTGTAGCACCATTTCGGCCCCGTGCTCGGCGATGATTTTGCGGAAACGCTTGCCGCCCCAAAGCCCGACTCGGGGATTGCGCGCCTCCAGATTGGGCGGATGATGGATCATCACCACGCGAAAATAACCGGCGTCGCCCAAAAGGTAGAGGCAGCGGGCCAGCCGCCCCGCCTGTTCTTCGTCGAATATGCCCGAGGCCATCCAGGGGCCGGTCGGAACGGCGCTCGAACAGCAGATCACTGCAATCTCGCCGATGCGTCGCACGTAGGGGAACGGGGAGGGATCGAGCGTTTCCCCGCTCATGTATTCGTTCCAGACTTCGGTGGACCGCTTGAGCGCGCCGGGAACGTAGGCGTCGTGATTGCCAGGCGAGACGCAGACCTTGTCGGCTGGTCCGATGCTTTCCAGCCAGCCGCGGGCGCGCACGATTTCGGCGTCGAGCGCCAGATTGACCAAGTCGCCGGTCACGGCGGTGAAATCAGGGTTCTGTTCACGCAGGTGGGTAGCGAGGCTCACCAGGCCCTCGCCGTCGAGCGTACGCCGGCGCTTGAGCTTCCAGTTGAGATAGCCGGTGATGCGCTTGTTGAAGAGCTCCAGCGGCTTGACTGCTGGCAGGGGCGTCAAATGAGCGTCTGAAATATGCGTAAGAGTAATCATTGCCAGGGTAATGCCATGCGCGGACTGCCAAGAAAATGGCGATTGTCCGACTGCTCTGATTTTGTGGTTAGCGAATTCACTATTAACCTCACGGGGCGGCGGCGGCCTTGTCGCGGGGGCATCACCAAAATTGCGCCGCACGACTCTGTTCTCACCGCGGCAAGCCATGGTGCACGACTTGAAGGACACATGATGCAACCGACGCGCTGGCAGGTCATTCGATCGCGGATCTATCTCTTCGCGGTCGGCATCAAACGCCACGTGACCTTTGGAGTCCGGGTGGCGCTGATCGACGGCAACAAGGTTTTCCTGATCCGGCATACCTACGTCCCCGGTTGGCAATTCCCCGGCGGCGGGATCGAGCCGGGCGAGACGGCCGAAGAAAGCGCGGCGCGCGAAGTTTTCGAAGAGACCGGCTATAAGGTGACCGGCCCACTTGAATTGTTCGGGCTTTACCACAATTCGAATCCGGCCACCAATCGCGACCATGTGGCTTTTTACGTCAGCCGGAATTTCGAGCCGACGCGCTTATTCAAAGCCAATTTCGAGATCGCCGAAGCGGGCTGGTTTGGCCTCGCCGAGCTACCGGAGACGCTGAGCCCGGCCACGGCGCAACGGATCGCCGAGATCTTCGAGGGAGCGCCCCGCAAGGCGCTTTGGGGGATTTTGTAGGGCGGCGCACCAACTGACGCCGTCATTCCCGCGCAGGCAAGCATTACCGCATGCAGTCTGGGCCCTCGGGTCGAGCCCGAGGGTGACGAATGGGGGGCTAGGCAGGAAATGTCTCGGCTGCAAGACTGGAATGCCGGGGCGAGCCTAGTCCAAAAACGGCAATTCCGGGCCGATCGGAATGATGCGCGTCGGATTGATGGTGACGTGGCTCCAGTAATAGTGCGTGCGGATGTGGTCGAGATTGACCGTCTGCTTGACGCCGGGGACATTGTAGAGCCCCTTCAGATAGTGCGAAATGTTCTTGTAGTCGGCGATGCGGCGCTTGTTGCATTTGAAGTGGCCGACATAGACGGCATCGAACCGCACCAGCGTGGTGAACAGCCGCCAATCGGCTTCGGTGACGACGTCGCCGGCAAGGTAGGCGGTTTCGCCGAGCAAGTTTTCCACCCAGTCGAGCGAATCGAACAGCGCGGTCACGGCCTCGTCATAGGCCGCCTGGCTCGTGGCGAAGCCGGCCTTGTAGACGCCATTGTTGATGGTGTCGTAGACGCGCGCGTTGATTTCATCGATCCTGTCGCGCAGCGGCGCGGGATAGAAATCCTCGGTATTGCCGGTCAGTTCGTCAAAGGCCGAATTGAGCATGCGGATGATTTCCGAGCTCTCATTGTTGACGATGGTTTTGCGAACCTTGTCCCAGAGCACCGGAACGGTGACCCGGCCCGTGTAGTCGGGCCTGGCCTCGGTATAGACCTGCCACAGGTAATCCTTGCCGTTGACGCTATCGCCTGTCGAGCCGCTGGTGCCGGTGAAGCTCCAGCCGGTCTCGTCGGGCATCTTCGCATCGACGACGGAAACCGAGATGAGATCCTCCAGCCCCTTCAGGGCGCGGAAGACCAGCGCGCGGTGCGCCCAGGGGCAGGCGAGGGAGACATAAAGGTGATAGCGCCCGGCCTCGGCGGGAAAGCCGCCTTCCCCCGACGGGCCGGGGCGGCCATCCGGCGTGACCCAGTTGCGGAAGCTCGAACTGGCGAGATCGGAAGAGCG
>JAQGKB010000015.1 GCA_028290345.1 Hyphomicrobiales bacterium
CCGGCGTCAGCAGCGGCAGGGTGATCTTGCGAAAAATCCGCCACTTGCCGGCGCCGTCGAGACTTGCCGCCTCGTACATGTCGGTCGGGATCTGCCGCAGGCCGGCGAGAAAGATGATCATCGGCGAGCCGAACTGCCAGACGCTCAACACGATCAGCGTCCACAGGGAATAGCGCGGATTGGAAATCCAGCTCGGCCCCTCGATGCCGAAGACGTGGAGCAACGCGTTGACCATGCCGTTGCCGGCGAAAAGCTGGCGCCAGAGCACGGCAATAGCGACGCTGGCGCCGAGCAGCGACGGCAGATAGAACACCGCGCGATAGAGCGGCAGGCCCCTCATGCCGCGATTGAGCAATAGCGCCACGGCAAGGGCGAAGGCCAGTTTCAGCGGCACCGAAAATACCACGAAGAACAGCGTAACCCGCATCGAGGCGGCAAATTTCGGATCGGCGGTGAAAATGCGGACATAGTTGGCGTTGCCGACCCAGTCCGGCTGCGTCAACAGGTCGAAATTGGTGAAGCTGAGATAGAGCGACGTCAGGATCGGGCCGACCGTCAGTCCGAAAAAGCCGATGAACCAGGGCAGCAGGAACAGATAGCCGGGCGCATTGCGGCTCCACAGCCGCGCCCAGAACGAGGGCTTGACCGCGCGACCCATCGTTGCGACGCCGCTGTCGGCGCTGACGGAACGCGCGGTCATGATCGTCAGCCTGCCTTTTTGCGGTCCAGGATTTCGGTTGCCTGTTTGACGAACGCCGGACCGGCATCCTGAGGCGACTGCTGGCCGAACGCCACTTCCTGGCTCTTGGTCTTCAGTGCAACCGAGACTTCACCGGCATTGGCCGGGGGAGACGGCGGCAGTTTTCCAAGCAGGTCGCCGAGGTTGGACACGAAGTTGAGCGCAATCTGGCTCTGAGCGTCGAGTGAAGGCGCAACCGCATCGCGAGTGGCCTTGACGCAGGGAATGCCGCGCTCGACCCCAAGCACCTTGCCGGCGGACGGATCGTTGATGAAAAAGCTGATGAACTTGGCGCCCGCCTCCTTCTGCGACGAGTTAGCGCCGAGTGAGAAGAACATCGATGGTTTGCGGTAGTGACCGCCACCGCTTCCCGGCTTGATGCGCGGGTAGTTGGTCATGGTCAGCGGGTCTTTGTTCACGGCCTGGAAGGCGATGAGCTGGTTGGAATTGGCATAGGTGACCGCAGCCTTGCCAAGAGTGATCATGGTGTTTTCGATGGCATCCGTCGCATCGAGTGCCTGATCGTCGGGGGATACCGTCACGCCAGCGGCCCGCAGGTCGGCCCACATCTGGAACCAGTCGGTGATGTCCTGTGCGTCGAATGCCACCTTCCCATCTGCGGTGTAGAGCGCCTTGCCACGCTGGCGCAGCCAGTTTTCGAGGCCGGGTTCGCCGCCACTATAGTCATTCCAGAGCTTCATGCCCGGCCGCTTATTGCCCTTGTTGAAGGCTTCGGCAAGTTTTGGCAGGTCTTCGTAGCTGAGTTTGTTGTCCGGTAACGGCACTCCGGCTTCCTCGAAGGCCGCCTTGTTCACCATGAGGGCGGTCGAGTTGGCGCCGAGGCTAACGCCATAGAGCTTGCCGTCCACCTTGCCGCCCTCGAGCTGGTCCTTATCGAACCCATCGATCTTCAGCGACTTGCCGACAAGGTCGTCAAGAGGAGCAATGGCGCCGCGCCGTGCGTATTCGACGATGTAGCGATAATCCATCTGGATCACGTCGGGCGAGTTGCCGCCGGCGGTCTGCGTCGCCAGCTTAGGCCAGTAGTCCTGGAACGCCATGAACTCGCCATCGAATGCCGCACCCGGATTGGCCTTGGTATAGAGATCGGTCACGCCGTAAGTGCGGTCAGCGCGCGCCTGTCCGCCCCAGAAGATGAGACGGAGGCGAGTCTGCTGGGCGAGGGCAGGGCTCAACGCGCCGGCAGCCACCAGCGCCGTGCTGCCCATCAGGAACTGTCGTCTGTCGATACGGATGGTCATCTTGGCTCCTCCCAGAGCGGTTTTGGGCGGTCATTGCCGGCCATAGGTAACTAGCGGCCTCCCCGCCGCTAAATAACCAACTGGTTACAAGATTGGGTCACGGCGCCAGCCCTGTCAAGCGATTAGGGCGCACCAGCGTGGCCCATGCCACGAGGTATTAAGCCACTGCAACTGCTTTGGATTTTCCGGAGCGGCGGCCGGTGAGAGCCTAAGATGATTGCTAGCTGCGGCGCGTACGCAGGTAATCGAGCACCATTTGCACGGCCTGTGCTTCGCGCTCCTGCACCATCGAAACCTGCGACAGGTCGCGCTGGAAAATCGTCGACAGGGTTTTCATATTGGAAACGTAGAAATAGCCGAGGCTGGCGATCGAGATGTAGAGCTGCACCGGATCGACATCGGTGCGGAAAATGCCCTGTTCGAGCCCCTTGGCAACAATGGCCCGCAACTCGGCTACAAGCGGGGAATGCAAGGCCGGAATATCTTCCAGCTGCTTGAGAAACCGCGCATTTTGCTGGTTTTCGACAGCGAGCAGCCGGGTGAACCACGGATTGGCCAAGTAGTGCCGGAAGGTGAACCGCACCAGGCGGTCCATGGCGTCCACTGGATCGTACTGGCTCAGGCTGAGTTCGCGTTCGCCGCGGCGGATTTCCTGATAGGCGTCGAGCAACACCGCCGAATAGAGCGCTTCCTTGTTGCCAAAATAATGATAGAGCAGCCGCTTGTTGGCCTTTGCCCGCTCGGCGATCGCGTCCACGCGGGCACCGTTGAAGCCCTCTTCGCAGAACTCGTCGCGCGCCGCCTTGAGGATCGCGGCCTTGGTGCGCTTGGCATCACGCGTTCGGATCGACGGCGCCAACTCCAACGGGCTTTCCAACGGCTTTTCAGTCCGTTTGTCGCCGCGTACCATTCCTGGTTGGTGATCGCCTCGCATTCCGTCCGTTCGTCTCATTCTCGCATCGGTTACATCCGATGCGCCTGCGCGGCAAGCTTTTTGCGCGATCTGGCCTAAGTGGGGTGGTTGGAAGAAAAGCCGTTTTGCTGTCCTCAGCCCTTGACGCGAGAAGTTGGCACTGTGTACCAAGTAACGGATTAGTTACAAACTGCCGCGCGAGGGGAGCAAAGCATGGCCGAGCGACGCCTGGGATTGATCATGCATGGGGTCACCGGCCGCATGGGGTACAATCAGCACCTTGTGCGTTCGATCCTCGCCATCCGCGAGCAAGGCGGCATTGCGCTTGCCAACGGCGATCGGCTGCAAGTCGATCCGATCATCGTCGGCCGTGACCGCGACAAGATCGTCGCCCTGGCGCAAAAGCACCAGATCGCGCGCTGGTCGACCGACATCGACGCTGCATTGGCAAATCCCGACGACACGATTTTCTTCGACGCGGGAACGACGCAAATGCGCGCCTCGCTGCTCGAGAAGGCACTGGATGCCGGCAAGCACGTCTATTGCGAAAAGCCGGTCTCCGACGATCTCGACAACGCAGTCAGGCTGGCCCGCAGAGCCAAGGCATCGGGGCTGAAGCACGGAGTGGTGCAGGACAAGCTGTTCTTGCCGGGTTTGCTCAAGCTCAAGCTGCTGATCGACAGCGGCTTCTTTGGCAGGATCCTGTCGGTACGCGGCGAGTTCGGCTACTGGGTTTTCGAAGGTGACTGGCAGGCCGCGCAGCGCCCCTCCTGGAACTACCGCAAGGCCGATGGTGGCGGCATCATCCTCGATATGCTCTGCCACTGGCGCTACGTGCTGGATAACCTCTTCGGCGAAGTCCAAGCCGTCTCCTGTCTCGGCGCCACCCATATCAGCGACCGCGTCGACGAGAGGGGTCGCCCCTATACGGCCGACGCCGACGATGCCGCGTACGCTACTTTCCAACTGGCAGGTGGGGTGGTCGCGCATATCAATTCGAGTTGGGACGTCCGTGTTCGCCGCGATGATCTCGTCACCTTCCAGGTCGATGGTACGCACGGCTCGGCCGTGGCGGGCCTGCACAAGTGTTTCACCCAGCACCGCGTCAACACGCCAAAACCGGTGTGGAACCCGGATCAGCCGCAAACCATCGATTTCTTTGCCAATTGGGAGGAAGTGCCGGACAATTGGCCGGCGCAGAACGGCTTCAAGGCGCAATGGGAGATGTTCCTCAAGCATGTCGCCGAGGATGCATCTTGGCCCTATGGGTTGGAAGCGGGTGCCAAGGGCGTGCAACTCGCCGCGCTTGGACTGCAGAGCTGGAGGGAGCGGCGTTGGCTCGATGTGCCGGCGCTGGAGATTTGAGGATGCTCTTAGATGCCTGAAATCATCCTCCCGAACCCGGACCGCAGCCTGACGGCCTATCGCCTGACCGGCACGCCGCTGCCATTCGAGAAGCACAAACCCTCCGATTTCCTCCGCATCGCCTATGCCGCCGCCCACGTCGTGGCCGACCCCTTGGCCGGCAACGATCCCTGGTTGGACCCGGCGATCGATTGGGAGCGGACGCTCGCGTTCCGTCACCGCCTCTGGGACCTCGGTCTGGGCGTCGCCGAGGCAATGGACACCGCCCAGCGCGGTATGGGGCTGGGCTGGCCCGACGCGCAGGAATTGATCCGCCGCGCCTTGGCAGAGGCGCGAACCCGACCGGGCGTCATGATCGCCTGCGGTGCCGGGACCGACCACCTTGCCCCGGGGCCGGACGTCACCATCGATCAGATCATCGCAGCCTATGAGAGCCAGATCGAATTTGTCGAAGCGCAGGGCGGCCGCATCATCCTGATGGCGAGCCGGGCCCTCGCGGCGGCGGCGAAGGGGCCTGACGACTATGCCGGGGTCTACGGCCGTATCCTGTCGCAGGTCAAGGAACCGGTGATCCTGCATTGGCTAGGTGAAGTGTTCGATCCGGCGCTGGCCGGCTATTGGGGCAATGCCGAGCACGGCGCCGCGATGGACACCTGCCTCGACGTCATCGCCGCGCACGCCGAAAAGGTCGACGGCATCAAGATTTCCCTGCTGAGCAAGGAAAAGGAGATCGCCATGCGCCGCCGCCTCCCGGCCGGCGTGCGGATGTATACCGGCGACGATTTCAACTATGCCGAACTGATCGCCGGGGACGAGCAGGGGCAGTACGACGATCTGCTGGGCATTTTCGATGCCATTGCTCCAGTCGCATCGGCTGCACTCGCCGCAATGGGGCGTGGCAGCGAGGCGGAGTTCTTCGAACTTCTCGACCCCACCGTACCGCTGTCGCGCCACATCTTTGCGGCGCCGACCCGCTTCTACAAGACCGGCGTCGTGTTCCTCGCCTATCTCAATGGCCTGCAAGACCATTTTACGATGATTGGCGGGCAACAGAGCACGCGATCGTTGCAGCACCTGGCCGAACTGTTCCGCCTTGCCGACAAGGCCCGCTGCTTGAGTGACCCCGACCTCGCCGCAGCGCGAATGCTACGCGTTCTCGCCGTGCACGGCATTGTCTGAGCGAGGAGATCTGGATGTCCGAGACTATCCTCTCCCTCAATCTGGCAACCACGCGCGGCAGCTGGGGATTTGCGGAGGCGGTGGATGGATGTCTCCGCCACGGCATCACCGCCATTTCGCCGTGGCGCGACCAGGTTCACGCCATAGGTGTAGCCGAAGCGGCCCGTATGGTGCAGACCAACGGGCTGAGGGTCACCGGGCTCTGCCGCGGCGGCATGTTTCCCGCTGAAACGGCCGCCGAACGGCAGGCGAAGATCGATGACAATCTGCGGGCAATCGATGAAGCCGCAGCGCTCAATGCCGATTGCCTGGTGCTAGTAGTGGGGGGGCTTGCGGGATCGAGCAAGGATATCACCGGCGCGCGCGGCATGGTGGCCGATGGCGTCGCGGCGATGTTGCCACACGCGCAGGCCTGCGGCGTAAAACTTGCCATCGAACCGCTGCACCCGATGTACGTAGCGGACCGCGCCTGCATCAACACCATCGATCAGGCGCTCGATCTCTGCGAGATGTTCGGGCCCAGTGTGGGCGTCGCCATCGATGTCTATCACGTCTGGTGGGATCCGCGGCTCGCGGCGGCGATCGACCGCGCGGGACAAATGCAGCGCATCTTTGCCCATCACATTTGCGATTGGCTCGTTCCCACGCGCGATTTGCTGCTCGATCGGGGCATGATGGGGGATGGCGTCATCGATCTCAAGGCGATTCGGGCCATGATCGAGGCCGCGGGCTACCACGGCCCGCAGGAGGTCGAGATCTTCTCGGCGGAGAACTGGTGGAAGCGTCCGGGCGACGAGGTGGTGCAAGCCTGCCTCGAACGGTTTCGGACTGTATGTTGACGCAGTTGGTTGGAGACGACGATGACGGACGAACGGCGGCGCTACGCACTGATTGGAACGGGCAATCGCGGCACCACGATGTGGGGCAGGGATCTGCTTGGCGGCTGGCGCGACAGCGTAGAACTGGTAGCGATCTGCGACACCAATCGCCTGCGGGCCGAACGGGCGCGCACGATGATCGGCTCCAATGCGCCGATCTATGGTTCGGTCGAGGAGACCCTGCGCGAGGCAAAGCCCGAACTGGTCATCGTCTGCACCCAGGACAGCAATCACGATGACATTATTGTCGCTGCGCTGGATGCCGGCTGCGATGTGATCACCGAAAAGCCGATGACCACGACCGTGGAAAAGATCCGCCGCATCCGCGAAGCCGAAAAGCGCAGCGGCAAGCGGGTCGACGTCTCCTTCAACTACCGCTTTGCCCCAACCGCCGCGCGGATCAAGGCGCTGCTGCGGTCGGGGGCTATTGGCACCCTGACCTCGGTCGACTTCCACTGGTACCTCGATACCAGGCATGGAGCGGACTATTTCCGCCGCTGGCACGCTTATGTCAAAAACTCCGGCTCGCTGTTCGTGCACAAGGCGACGCACCATTTCGACCTGCTGAACTGGTACATCGAAGCCGACCCACAATCTGTCGCGGCCTTCGGCGAGTTGCGCAATTATGGCGCGAAGGGCCCGTTCCGTGGCACGCGCTGCCAAGGATGCGAACACGCCTCGCACTGCGATTACTACTTCGACGTGAATGCCGACCCGTTCCTCGAGGCGCTCTACGAGGCGCCATCCGAACTCGATGGCTACGTGCGCGACGCTTGCGTCTTCCGCGAGGACATCGATATCCCAGACACGATGACGGCGACCATCCGTTATACCAACGACGTTGCCGTCTCTTATTCGCTCAATACCTTCATGCCCATCGAGGGTTATCATCTGGCCTTCAATGGCACCAAGGGCCGGATCGAGACCCGCCAGTACGAAAAGCAGCCCTGGGAGACGCCGAAGGCCGACGAGATCCTGCTGATCAAGAATTTCGGCGGCGGTGTGGAGCGGATTGCGGTGCCACATTCGACGGGCGGCCATTTCGGCGGCGACGACCGCATGCGCAGCATGATCTTTCACAATGGCGATGATCCGCTCGATCAACGCGCCGGCTCACGCGCCGGCGCCATGAGCGTCATGACGGGGATTGCCGCGCTGCAGAGCGCGCGCACCGGTCGTATGGTCGCCATATCCGAATTGGGCGATATCGGCTGAATCACAGCTGCGCAAATGGGTCATGCTCGGCCGGAGTTTTTCTCCCGCCGGGCCGCGTGCCATGGTTCGTCAAAGGTGCCCTGTGATCCAGGCCACAAAGGTCGCCAGCAGAACCGCCAAAAGCGCGTAGTATGCGAGCCTTGCAAGCATTGGTTTTGGCCTGTGTTCGACTTTGGAAGTTCTAGGACGATCTGGTGTTGCACCCAATTGCACTTGGCTGGCGAGCAGTCTGCAATCGATAGAAGATAATCAGGGTGCCTCAAGACGTGAGATAGGGCATGTCGGGCGCTTCCGGCAATTTATTGCAAGTGAAGGGCCGGAGAATTTCCAATTATGGCGATCAGTGTGGCAGGTCAGCAACCTATTGAGGCACACTGAACAAACCACCATGCGCACATCGCACTATATTAGGGTTGGATGGCACTAAGCCCGGACCGCTCCCGAGCACGGCGCGCGGTTGAGAGGCGCCGCTTCGAGAATTTAGTCGGCTGCCAATTTGTGGTACACTCCTTGATCGAAGCGCATCCAAGCCGAAGTCTGCAGTCAGGAGAACTATCGAAGCAAACGGGAGGTAGCCAAAATGAGCATGGATCTGTTCGAAGACAGAATTCACGTTGCCTCGTTGATCAGGGTACTCGAGGCCGCCTGGAATAGATTTGACGCAAAGTCCTATGCGGCCTGTTTTGCCGAGGACGCCGATTTCGTGCACAAGGACGGCGAGCGGGCTTCCGGGCGAGCAGCCATCGAGGCAGCCCATCAGCAAATGTTCGATACCATCTACAAAGGTAGCGTGATCGCCTACCGGATTGACGCGATTGACCGGGCGGGGGTGCAGACTCTGTCCATTGGCCTATTTCAATCGCTGAGATACAGCGCGGACAACGGCTGGGCGGTTCTGCACGGCCGTCCGACTCTGATGATCGGCTCCGATCGGGGCCTTTGGCGGCTCATCTCAATGGAGACCGGCAAGCGAGCACTCTCAACCAGCCCGGCGTGAGATTGCAACCGCGGAGCAGGTAACACCGCCGTAGTTATTTGATACTCCGCCGCCGTCCGGCGAGCGGAGTATTCGTTGATAATCTCAGGCCGTTGCGCGGCCGACAAACAGGCTGCAGATACGGTTCCACAGCGTCGGGCCGTGCGCCCCGCCGGCCTGATGACGCAGGCGATGGGCAAGGCCGGACCCCGTCATGCCGCCGAGATAGTGGCAATCGCAGAGCAGGTGATGCGCGTCCTTGTCACTCAATTCGAAGAAGTCCATCACATCGCCAAGCCTGTCGCCGCGCAATCCGGCTTCGCGCAAAATCGGATCATCGAACGCCACAGTGAGCGGCGTATTGACGCCGTGATAGGCCCGCCGTTCCGCAGGAGCGAGATATTCGATCCGCATCAGCGCGTTGAGCGAGCCATACCCTTCAAGGACATCGGCCCAGCGCGCAAGGCGCTCATGCCGCGATAACTTCGCAGCCGTGCGAGGCGAGATGAACGCTTCAGCGTTCGGGAGCATTTCATTTGGGTTTTGGTGCTTCAAGGGAGCCTCCTGTTAAAGGTAACTCACTTCAGGAAGATACCACCTCGAGGCTGCTGCAGCGCGGAAATCGGCACAGCGCTGCGATCACAATTCCACGTCGGCAGAACTGGACCTATGGGCGGCTTGCGGACGTGGAGTGCGGGTGCTTGGGGCTCGCGCGATGCTCCTTCAGAACCTTGCCGCTACCGGGATCGACCTCGCGCAGCACCACGTCGTAGCTCCACAGGTCTGCTAGATGCTGCAGCACCGAGTCAGCATCCGCCGCTGCCAGCAGCACTCCGCTGACCACGTTGTGCTGCAGGATCAGATGCCGGTCGCCGGCAAGATCGACGTCCACGACCTGGATGTCCGGGTCCCTCCAGCCGACATCATGCTGCCGCGCCAAGGCCCTGCGGATCTTGCGATAGCCGCGCTCGTCATGGATGGCGTCGACCTCCAGCGCCGGCTCATCCACTCGATCGGCCAGGTTGAACATCCGCCATTTTCGGATCAGGCGCGGGCTGACGAATTGGCCCAGAAAGCTTTCGTCCCTGTAGTTCGCCCATACGTCCTTCAGCACCTCGTCGGGATCGCGCGAGCCGGCGATATCCGGAAACCACTCGCGATCTTCTTCGGTCGGCTCCATGCAAATCCGGGCAATGTCCTCGAAAACGGCGAGACCCAGCGCATAGGGGTTCAGCCCGCCATAGTGCGGCGAGTCGAACATTGGCTGGTAGACGACGTTGGTGTGGGAGTGCAGAAACTCAAGGTATGCACCGTCGCTCAACTCGCCCCGATCATGCAGGGCAGTCATGATGCGGTGGTGGATGTAGGTTGCCGCCCCCTCGTTCATCACCTTGGTTTGCGGTTGCGGATAAAAATACTGCGATATCAGGCGGATGATGCGCAGGATTTCCCGCTGCCACGGCTCAAGCCGCGGCGCCGTCTTTTCCAGAAAGTAGAGGATGTTTTCCTGCGGCAAATCGAGCAGCGCCTGACGCCGGTCTATTGGGGCTGGCCCGGCAGAATTGCGTGGCCGCGGCAGGGTGCGCCACAAATCGTTGTAAATCTGCTCCTGGTTCAGGTGCCGCTCCGTCTCGCGCCGCTCCTCCGCCTTCAGGTCGAGCCGTTGCCGGCGGGGGGACCTGTGCACTCCCTGGCGTTGCAGCGCATGCGCCGCATCCAGCAGCCGCTCGACGGCCGCCTGGCCGTACCGCTCTTCACAGCTGGTGACATAACCTTTGGCGAACTCGAGATAGTCCAAGATGCCTTCGGCATCGGTCCACTGTTTGAACAGATAGTTGTTCTTGAAGAAGTGGTTATGGCCAAACGCCGCATGGGCAATCACCAGCGTCTGCATCGTTGCGGAGTTTTCTTCCATGATGTAGCTGATGCAGGGATTTGAGTTGATCACCATCTCGTACGAGAGTGTGCTCACGCCCTTCCGGTAGAGCAACTCGTTGTGGACGAACTGCTTGCCGAATGACCAGTGCTTGTAGAACAGCGGCATGCCAATGGACGAATAGGCGTCCAGCATCTGCTCGCCGGTAATCACTTCGATCTGATTGGGGTAGGTGTCGAGCTTGAGATCTTTTTCTGCGACCCGGCTGACCGAGTCATAGATCCGCTGGATCGTATCGAAGTCCCAATCCTGCCCTTCGAAGAGCAATTGCCCGCGTCGCGCACTCATACTTGCGTCCCCGGTTGGCGCGCCTCGCGACGATGGAACAACTCGCGAAAGACCGGATAGATATCGCGGCGGTGCCACACCTTCCGCATCGCCAGCCTCCCGTTCGCCTGCGCTATACCCTCATAGGTCTGCCAGAGATCGCTGCGACGCGGAACCGATCCGGATGGCATTGGGTCCTCTTCGCGACCCACCTCCAGATAGGCCACGTATTGCGACAGCGGGATGATCGAGTCGGCCATCAGCGACGCCGCCTTCGGGTTGTCGTACTGCATGTTGTCGCCGTCCGACGCCTGGGCAACGTAGATGTTCCACTCGTTCGGATCGTAGCGCTTGGAGACGATCGTCAGCATTTCTTCCAGTGCTGTCGAAACCATGGTTCCGCCCGTCTCCTGGCTGTAGAAGAACGTCTCTTCGTCCACTTCCTCGGCCAGATCGGTGTGCCGGATAAAGACGATGTCGACGTGGCGGTAGTAGCGGGTAAGGAAAAGGTGCAGCAGCGCAAAGAAGCGCTTGGCCAAATCCTTCATGTGCTCGGTCATCGAGCCGGAAACGTCCATCAGGCAGAACATCACGGCCTGCGCCACGGGTTTGGGCGTCGGTTCGTTCCTGCGGTAGCGCAGATCGATCGGATCGATGTAGGAGATGCGGCGGTTGCGGGCGACGAGGCGATCACGTTCCTTGCGGAGGGCAACGAGGCCTTCGGCCTCCGCATCGCCCAACAGCTCCAGTTTTGCTATCTCCTCATCGATCCGCGCGATTTCCTCCGGCCGCGGGCGCTTCAGCGCGATCCGTCGCGACAGGGAGTTGCGCATCGTCCGGATGACAGAGAGGTTGGCGGGCGAACCTGAGGTCGTGTAGCCCGCGCGGTGTTGCCCTTGGCTTTCCGTACTGGTGAGGCGCCGCTTGGCCAGGTCCGGCAACTCAAGATCATCAAGGAAGAGGCTGAGGTACTCTTCCTTGGTCAACATAAAGCGGAATTCGTCTTCACCACTGCCGGTGCCTGCATCCGGCCCGATACCCCCACTTCCGCCGCCGATCGGGCGCGGAATGGTATCGCCTTCTACATACTTCTTGTTGCCCGGCAGAACGTAGTCCCGGTCGCCTCCAGTACCGCTTCCGCGCAAGGTAGGTTCATGCACGCCGTCGCGGACGATGGAAATTTCGCCGCCCCGATCCAGGTCCTTGATGCTGCGGTCCTTGAAGCTCTCGCGAACCGCCCGCTGCACCAGTGCCTTCGCACGGCGCAAGAACCGCTGCCGATTGGCCAGACTCTTGCCGCCCGGATTGAGACGGCGGTCGATAATATGCATGAAAGAGCCATTCCTTCCGTGGTCAGCCCGCCTGCTTCACCCTCATGTACCATTCCACCAGCCGGCGAACCTGACGCTCAGTATAGCCTCGCTCGACCATGCGCTGCACGAAGTCGTCATGCTTCCGCTCGGTCTCGCCGTCCTTCTTGGAACCGAAACTGATGACCGGAAGCAGGTCCTCGACCTGACTGAACATCCGCCTTTCGATCACTTCCCGGATCTTTTCGTAGGAGGTCCAGGACGGGTTGTGCCCACCGTGATTGGCGCGTGTCCGCAAAGCGAACTTCACCACCTCGTTGCGGAAATCCTTCGGATTGGCGATGCCCGCGGGCTTTTCGATCTTGGTCAGTTCCTGGTTGATGAGTTCCCGATCCAGCAGTTGCCCGGTATCGGGGTCCTTGAAGTCCAGATCCTCGATCCAGGCATCCGCATAGGCTACGTAGCGGTCGAACAGGTTTTGCCCATAGTCATGGTAAGACTCTAGATAGGCCTTCTGGATTTCGTTGCCGATGAACTCCGCATAGCGCGGCGCGAGTTCGGCCTTTACGAATTCCAAGTAGCGGGTCTCAGTATCGTTGGGCAGTTGTTCCTGCCGCACCATCTGCTCCAGCACGTACATCAGGTGCACTGGGTCGGCGGCAACCTCTGTCGTGTCGTAGTTATAGGTGGCGGCTAGAGCCTTGAAGGCAAAGCGGGTCGAAATCCCGTCCATGCCTTCATCGACGCCGGCGGCGTCCTTGTATTCCTGCAAGCTCCGCGCCCGGGGATCGACCTCGCGCAGGCTCTCGCCATCATAGACCCGCATCTTCGAATAGAGGTTGGAGTTCTCGTGCTCGTGCAACCGCGACAGCACCGAGAAGCGTGCCAGGATGTCGAGCGTGCTCGGCGCGCAGGTCGACTGGGCAAGTTCCGAACCGCGGATCAGTTTGTCGTAGATCAGGCGCTCTTCGGTCACCCGCAAACAATATGGAACCTTGATCACATAGATGCGGTCGATGAAGGCCTCGTTGTTGCGGTTGTTCTTGAAATTCTGCCATTCGGATTCGTTCGAGTGGGCCAGGATCACACCCTGGAACGGAATGGCGCCGATGTTTTCCGTGCCCGCATAATTGCTTTCCTGCGTTGCGGTCAGCAAAGGATGCAGCATCTTGATGGGGGCCTTGAACATCTCGACGAATTCGAGGAGGCCCTGGTTGGCACGGTTGAGGCCACCCGAATAGCTGTAGGCATCGGGATCGTTCTGCGACAGGGTCTCCAACTGCCGGATGTCGACCTTGCCGACGAGCGACGAGATATCCTGGTTGTTTTCGTCGCCCGGCTCGGTCTTGGCCACGGCAATCTGGCGCAGCCGGGACGGGGTCAGCTTGACGACGTGGAATCTCGAGATATCGCCGCCGAATTCGTCCATCCGCTTGCGGCACCACGGACTTACGAGCCCGGTCAGACGCCGCCGCGGGATTCCGTACTGATCTTCGATGGCGTCGCCCATTTCGTCCGGATCGAACAATCCCAGCGGGCTTTCGAATACCGGACTGATCTCGTCGCCGGCCTTGAGCACGTAGATCGGATGTGCCTCCATCAGGGCTTTCAGGCGCTCGGCCAATGAGGATTTGCCGCCGCCCACCGGACCGAGCAGATAGAGGATTTGCTTGCGCTCTTCGAGACCTTGCGAGGCATGGCGGAAAAAGCTCACGATCCGCTCGATCGTGTCTTCCATGCCGTAGAACTCGGCGAAGGTGGGATAGACCCGTATCGTCCGGTTCATGAATATCCGCCCGAGGCGCGCGTCCTTGGCGGTATCGACGATCTGGGCCTCACCGATCGCGGCCAGGAGCCGCTCGGGCGCGCTCGCATACATCATCGGGTCGCTGCGGCACGCCTTGAGGTATTCCGCTAGCGTCATCTCGGCCTGTCGCCGCGCCTCATAGGTGCGGGTAAAGCTCGTGAAGAGGTCGTCGATCGGTAACATGATCATCCCCTAGTTCAACCACAGTCATACACATAGGCAGCGAGCCGGCATCCAAACAGGTTGCAAGCCGCATAATACCCCGATCGTGATCGCCGGCTTTGCGCCCGATCAAGTCCTGGGTGTCTGCGAAGCTGCTGCCGTCTTTCATTCCCGAGCTTGTTGTCCCACTGGTAATGGCCAAGAATGGGGCAAGCGCAAATGATCGCCGAGCGAGCTGCGCAAAAGCCGGATTTCTGTTTGCCGCTGGGGGCGTACTAGGGACCCTGCCTGCACGGTTCAACCGTTGGCGTACGTAGGGGCCACTTTCGATGCGTAACGTTCCCAATCGGCTGCTCCGTTCAAAGCCCTCTTGAGATCAACGGAGAATACATTCAATTGGGTGCATCCGTTGAACAATATTCTGCATATTTTGTCGGCGCATGCGTCAATTCGTCCGACATTTTTTGCCGAAGGCCTATATCCTTCGCCGGTCGCTGTCGCTGGGTGCCGGCCTGAGTCGGTCCGGCCTTTTGCAAATCTGCACCCAGGCTTGGGAGGCAAAGCGCAAAGCATGACCGAGGACGAACTCCAAGACTATCTGTACCAGCATATCCCGCTATCGGCGGCGATGCAGGTCAATGTGGTAAAGATTGCCGATACGGGCGTTCTGTTGTCTGCGCCGCTCGGCCCGAACATCAACCATCGC
>JAQGKB010000019.1 GCA_028290345.1 Hyphomicrobiales bacterium
CTGCGCCAGCCCCTGCAGTTCGGCTACCAGGCCGATACCGTCCGCCCGCTGCGCGACCTCGAGGACATCCGCGCCTACCTTGCCGGCCCTGGCATGCTGGCGATGTTCGATGTGCCGTGGATCCCGATCTACCTTGGCATCTGCTTTGCCTTCCATCCGCTGATCGGGCTGGCGGTCTTGGCCGGCGCGGTTTTTCTGGTGGCGCTGGCGATCCTCGCGGAACTCGGGACGCGCGGGCTGAACCGCCGGGCGACCGATGTTGTCAGCAGCCGCAGTTCCATCCTCGAGCATGCCATCCGCAATTCCGAGGTGCTGATGGCGATGGGTATCCTGCTCGGCGTGCGTGCCAAATGGCGCGGTGTCTCCGAGCAGGTCGCCGGGATGTCACTCCGGCTCGCCGACAGGACCAGCGCCTTGCTGGAGGTGTCCAAGGTCTCGCGCATGGTGCTGCAGTCGGGCGTATTGGCGCTGGGCGCCTATCTCGTCATCCATGGTGATGCCTCGGGCGGGGTGATCATTGCCAGCTCCATCCTGTCCTCGCGCGCTTTGGCGCCGGTCGATCACCTGATCGGCTCGTGGCGTTCGCTGCTGGCGGCGCGCCAGGGCTGGCGCCGGGTCGACGACCTGCTGCGCCGGATGCCATGTCTGCCCGATTCGCTGCCGCTGCCGGCGCCCACGCGCGAACTCTCGGCGGAAGCCGTGTCGCTCATTCCGCCCGGCGGCCGCGTCACCACCTTGTCCGACCTGAGTTTTTCGATCCCGGCCGGATCGGCGGTTGTCGTACTGGGCCCCAGCGGTGCCGGCAAATCCAGCCTCGTGCGCTTGCTCGTCGGCATCTGGAAGCCGAGTACCGGGACCGTCCGCATCGATGGCGAGGACATACAGCAATGGAGCCTGGAGCAGCGCCGTCGCGGCGTCGGCTACCTGCCGCAGGATGTCGAACTGCTCGAGGGGACCATCGCCCAGAACATCGCGCGCTTCGACGAGAGGGCCACCCCAGAATCGATTGTTGCGGCAGCGCGGGCGGCCCAGGTGCACGATCTGATCCTGCATCTGCCGAACGGCTACGAATCGTCGATCGGGCCGGGCGGCGCGCTGCTGTCGGCCGGGCAGAAGCAGCGCATCGCGCTCGCCCGGGCGCTACACGGCGATCCCTTCCTGGTGGTGCTGGATGAACCTAACAGCAATCTCGATGCGGTTGGCGAGGCGGCCTTGTCGCAAGCGATCACCGCCGTGCGGCAGCGCGGCGGCATCGTCGTCATCGTCGCGCATCGCGAATCCGCGCTAGCGGCCTGCGATCGCATCCTCCTGGTGCAGGATGGCGAGTTGCGGGCCTATGGATTGAAGGAGGATGTCTTGCGGCCGCGACCGGCACGGAGCGAGGTCCGTGACATGATCGGCAAGGGCGCCGCGAGCGACCAGGGGGCGGCAGTCTGATGGCGGAGCCCCCCGGCACATTGGTCGTCGTTGCGCCGCCGGCGCAGGCCGAGGCCCTGCTGCACGGCACCCATGCTTTCGGGCAATTGCGCAAGTCGGTCAGGCTGGGGGTGCTGTTTTCGGTCGTGCCGTTCGTGCTGTTCCTCGGCGGGCTGAGCCTGATGCCGATCCCAGGCGCCGTGATCGCCAGCGGCTATCTGACGTCCGAATCTGCCCCCAAGGAAATCCAGAGCGCGCAGACCGCCGTTGTCCGCTCCATTCTGGTGCGCGACGGCGATAGCGTGCACGCCGGGCAGCGCCTGATCGAGCTCGACGACACCGCGGCGCAATCCGAATTGGCGATCGCCAGCAAGACCCGCGATCAGACTGCGGCGCGGATAGCCCGGCTCGATGCCGAGGCGCTCAACCAGGAGGCGATCAGCTTTTCGCCCGAACTTCTGGCACGCAGCAACGATCCGGCTGTGGCGGCCATGATCAAGGCCGAGACGGAGCTGTTTCAGGTGCGGCTGCAGGCCTATACCAGCCAGCTTGATCAGATGAAGGAACAATCCCACCAGATCGACGCCCAGGTGCAGGGCGTCACCGGGCAGATCGCGGCCGTCGATCGGCAGTTCGACCTGATCAGCAGTCAGATCAAGAACCAGCAGACACTGCGCACCAAGGATCTTATCGGGCAAAGCACGTTGACCACCTCGCAGCGCGACCTCGCGACCATCGAGGGCCAGCGCGCCCAACTCCATTCCACTATCGCCACGGCCAAGGCGCAGCAGGCGCAGATCAAGGGCCAGATCTCCGAGCTTGTTGCCAAGCGCATGAGCGACGCCGGCGAGCAGGAGCGGCAGACGCAGGGCGAATACGACCAGGCGACGCAGAAGCAGATTTCCGGCCGGATGAGCGCGCAGCAATATTTGCTCACCGCCCCGCAGGATGGTGTGGTCACCGACCTGCGCATCCGTACCGTCGGTGGCGTGGTCACCACGTCGCAAGCCCTGATGACCATCGTGCCGCAGCACGACAACCTCATCGCCGAACTGAACGTCTCGCCGCGCGATGTGCCTCATATCCATGTCGGCCAGCCCGCCGAGCTGCATTTCAATGGCATGGGCGGATCGTCGGCACCCCAATTTTCCGGGGAAGTGACCTTCGTCGCGCCGGATCTCGTCATCGACCAGCGCACCGGCGTACCGCATTTCGTGGTGCGGGTTGCAGTGAAGGCGCCGATCAACGAAACCGCGCAGAACCTCAAGCGGCTCGGGTCCGGCATGCCGGTCGATGTCTATATCCTCAGCCAGGCGCAGCCGATCATTTCCTACATCGGCAAGCCGATCATCGAGCAGGCGCAGCGGGCCTTCCGCTGAATTATTGCATTGCGACGATAACTTCGCTCAATCCAGGCACGATCACACTCCGCGCCGCCTCCGGCGTCGGGTGCAGGCCATCGGGAATGGCCCGGCGGACCTCTGGCAGCGCCGCCCAGGCCGGACGCAGATCGGCGAACCCGACCCGCAACTCGGTCGCCAGTTGCTCGCAGAGCGCGTAATACTGCCCCAGCAGCGGCCGCACCATCCGTTTCAGTCCGAACGCCGGGTTCATCGTCATCAGCACGATCTTGCGCTCGGGTGCACCCGCCTGCAGTGCCATCACCAAATTGACCATATTAGCCCGCGACCGGGCGAGGCTGACGCCGCGCAGCAGCGATGCGTCATTGATGGCGAATTCGATGACCACCAGGTCCGGCTCGAGCTCCAGCACATTTGGCAGCGTCTCGACGCCCCAGTCCGAGTTCGCCCCGGGCTTGGCGTGAATCAGCACTTGGATGTCGGCACCGAGTTCCTCGCGCAGCCGCGCGCGGAGGCCGGCTTGCCAGCCGCCCCCTGCGCTGAGGCTTGTCCCGAACGAAACGATGCGCATCGCCGTCACCCCGGCGATGTCCGGTGCCGGGACCGCGTCAGATCACGACGACGCCGCGCGCGCGGATGCGGAGCTGCCCGTGGGCGGCCGGATCGGAGGCGATGGTTTGCCAAGCCAGCTCCATGCTCGGGGAATAGTGGACGTCATCGAAGATCAGAATGGCGTCCGGCGCAAGATGCCGCTTGATCTGCGCGTAGTAATGCATGGTCGCTTCGCCGTCGTGGTGCCCATCGATGAAGGCCAAATCGAACGGACCGTGGCTGTCGAGGCAATCCTGCAAGGTATCGTCGAAACGGCCGACGACGATGGTTCCCTGCGGGGTTTGGTACAGCCCGTCGAGCGTCTGCTGCGCTAGCTCGGCGCTGGCCGGTGAGCCTTCCAGCGTCCAGAGGTGCCCGCCATTGTTGAGCTTGAGGCCGGCGGTGATGTAGCCGGCGGAGATGCCCACGCACGACCCGAGCTCCAGCACCTTGTTCGGCCGGGAAATCCTGGTGACGTAGTAGAGGAACTCGCCCCACATCGGGTGGGAACTGGGCTCGGTGAGATCCTTGACCGAGGCGACGCGGTGCATGCCGCCATTGCGCTGTTCGTCTGCGCTCCGGATGTGATCGCGCGTGCCGGCGCCGAAATCGACGTGCTGCACGATGTCGTGGCGCGACAGCATCTCGTCGCGCCGCCGCTCGATGGCCGACCAGGCGCCCAGTTCGGCATCGGTCGGCTGCCTTTGCGTTACAAGTTCCAGAGCTTTTTTTATGGGTTCGAGTGACGCTGACGCATTTTGAGCCTCGGCCAGCGCCGACATCAGGGCATGCCGTTCGCGCCAACTGCGCGCCATGCCATCGAGGCTCAATTGTTTGAGAATTGCATTCACACGGCATACTCCTAGCCTGCTTGGTGACTCCTGGATTGATTAACCGAACAACCAAGTTGCCCGAGCTCTGCCCGCCGGGACGAACCGCTACTGACGCGCTTCACGTGCATGGGGATGGCGTGCCCGCAAAGGGGCGGCGTCATCCCGTCTTCGTATCAACCGCTGCTGCCTTGCAGGGCGACGCGCACCGCGTCGAACGAGGGCAGCGGTTGCAGGTCGTTGTCGAACAGGTTGATGCGATAGCGGCAGGCCGCATTGGAGCCGGCTTCGTTGGGCTTGAGCCCGAACGGAGAGAGGCCCCAGACGACGACCGAGGTAAGCTTGCCGTTGGCTTCGGCTATCGAAATCTGGTCCGAGAACGTTGTGCCGTAATCGCTATCCTTGAAACCCGGCACGCGCTTGATGAACCGGCACGAGGCATCGAGTTCGGTCAACAGCACCGCGAGGCCGCGCGTTTTCAGGTCGCTGCAGAACGTGCCGAACGCCTTGGCGTCGATCTTGTCGAGCCCGGGACGGATATGGCCCTGGATGCCGACGGCATCGAACGGCACCTTGCGGGTTTGCAGTCGATCGATCAGCGCCAGCACCGCCTTGCGCTTGGCATCATAGACGTCGCCGGCTTCGGAAAGATGGGTTTCATTGAGCACCAGTTGTGCCTTGGGATCGGCGGCGCGTGCGGCGTGGAACGCAACGTCGATGTTCTGTTCGCCGAGCTGGTCGAAGAACGAT
>JAQGKB010000181.1 GCA_028290345.1 Hyphomicrobiales bacterium
CTTGCAGCTCACAAGGACTATCTCGATGGCCTCCGCCACACATCGGCCGGCGCGGTGGTCGTGCTGCCTGCATTGCGCGATGCGGTGCCCGATACCGCGATCGCGATCGTCACGGATCGGCCGCACGATATCTTTGCCGATCTTCTTCACGCCCTCTATCCGGACGATACCCGCGCCGTTGTCGCGGCCGGAGCGGTAGCGGCCGAGATCGCGCCGCTTATCGAGGAGAATGTCCGGATCGGCGCCAATGTCGTGCTCGGATCGGGCGTCGAGATCGGCCGCGGCACCGTCATCGGCCCCAATACAGTCATCGGGGCAGGGGTGACCATTGGTCGCAACTGCGTCATCGCCTCCAACTGCAGCATCGATTGCGCCCACCTCGGCAACAACGTCGTGCTGCATGCCGGTGTGCGAATCGGCACCGAAGGCTTTGGTTGGCTTGATTTCGGCCGCAACAATCGCAAAGTGCCGCAACTGGGCCGGGTGATCATCCAGGACAGCGTCGAGATCGGCGCCAATTCCACGGTCGACCGCGGCGCCTTGGGCGACACCATGATTGGCGAAGGAACCAAGCTCGATAATCTGGTGCAGATCGGCCACAACTGCCGCATCGGCCGGCATTGCCTGATCGCTGCCACCTCCGGCCTTTCTGGCTCGACGATCCTCGGCGACGGCGTGCTGCTCGGCGGCGGTGTCGGCACGTCCGGACACCTTTCGATCGGTGCAGGCACCACCGTCTATGGTCGCGCAGCCGTGACCAAGAATTGGCCGGAAGGTTCCAAGCTTGCAGGCGCGCCCGCGCAGGATATAAGGGACTTCTGGAAAGAACTCGCCGTGTTGCGCCGATTGAGCAAGGGGGACAAGCACTGATGGATACGACAGTGGACAGCAAGCCGGAAGGCCGCCAGCTCACAGCCCTCGATATCAACGATATCCTGAAGTGCCTGCCGCACCGCTACCCGTTTCTGATGATCGACAAGATCATCGAGATCGATGGCGATGAGTCGGCGATCGGCATCAAGAATATCACCTACAACGAGCCCATTTTTCAGGGACATTTTCCTGACAAGCCGATCTTTCCGGGCGTGCTGATCATCGAAGGCATGGCACAGACTGCCGGCGCGATCGTCATAGCGCACGACGCCAACTCGGGAGCCAAGAACATGGTTCTGATGCTGACCATCGACAAAGCCAAATTCCGCAAGCCGGCCGGCCCCGGTGACCAGCTCGAGTACCACATTCGCAAGATTCAGCGCCGACGGACCGTCGGGCGCTACGAGGCCAAGGCGATCGTCAACGGCACCGTGATCGCAGAGGCGGAAATTGGCGCGATGATCGTCGGACAATGATTTTGACATCTCAGGAAGTTCATCCAACTGCGCTCGTCAGCCCCAAGGCGCGCCTCGGCGCCGGGGTCAAGGTCGGCCCCTTCTGCCTGGTCGGCGATGATGTCGAGCTGCACGACGGGGTCGAACTCGTCTCCCATGTGGTTGTAGCCGGCCGCACCGAAATTGGCGCCAATTCGCGTATTTTCCCCTTCGCCTCCATCGGGCACCCGCCCCAAGATCTGAAATATGACGGCGAGCTAAGCCGGCTGGTTATCGGCGAGCGCTGCGTCATCCGCGAGAACGTCACCATCAATCCAGGTACGCGCGGCGGCGGCATGGAAACCAGGGTCGGCGATGATTGCCTGATCATGGCCAATGCGCATGTCGCCCATGATTGCAAGCTTGGCAGCCATGTCATCCTTGCCAATTACGTCGGCATTGCCGGCCATACGGTCATCGGTGACTACGTGATCTTCGGCGGCATGTCGGTGGTGCACCAGTACGTGCGCGTCGGCTCGCACGCCTTCATCGGCGCCCAGAGAATGGTCGATGCGGACGTCATTCCCTACGGCATGGCACTGGGCAATCGCGCCACGCTGATGGGGTTGAACCTTGTGGGCCTGAAGCGCCGCAAGTTCGACCGCGAAGGCATCCATACCTTGCGGGCCGCCTATCGCATGATCTTTTCGACCGAGGGCACGCTGCGCGAGCGCGTCGATGATGCAGCCCAGATGTTCAAGAACGAAAAGCTGGTCATGGACATCGTCCAATTCATCAGTGCCTCGTCCGAGCGCCCGCTCTGCCTGCCGCGCAACGGGCACCACGAAGACTGAATGAGCAATCGCCTGGCCTTGTTTGCTGGCTCCGGCGCACTGGTGCCCTATGCGGTCGCGGCAGCACAGCAGGCGGGCTACAAGGTTCAGGTGCTGGCGCTGGCGCCGCGCGACGATCTGACGGGCGTCAAGGTGGTCGCGGCCGACCTTTCCAATCCGTTAGCCATCCTGTGGTCGATGAAGACGTTCCGGGCCAGCCACATGCTGATGGTCGGTGGCGTGCATCTGTCGGACCGCACGCGCGAGGGGCTGATCCGCTTCGCCGGCGGCGATCAGCCGGATGCCGGTCCGGTCGGCGACGCGTCGCTCTCGGGCCTGGGCACCGCGCTCAAGCGCATCACCGGAGCAACCCTCATCGGTATCCATGAGATCGCCCCCGAACTATTGGCCGGGGAGGGCCTTCTCGCCGGCCCGGCGCTGGACGAGGCCCAGCAGGGTGCCGCCGCCTTCGGGATCGAAATTGCCCGCGGCATCGGCGCGCTCGATATCGGCCAGGCCGTCGTCATCTCCGGCACGCGGGTCATTTCGGTGGAGGATATCGGCGGCACGGATGGGCTCCTGGCCCGGGTCGCCGATTATCGGCGCCGCGGTTTGGCCGGCGATGGCGACGCCTCACTGATCCTGGCCAAAACCTCAAAACCGCAGCAGCCGCTCTACGTCGATCTGCCCACCATCGGGGCCGATACCATCGCGCGCGCCAGCGAAGCCGGCATCGGCGTCATCGCGGTGGAGGCGGGGCGCACGCTGCTGCTGGAGCGCGAGCGGCTGCTGGCGGCGGCAAACGCAGCTGGGATTTCGCTCCTCGGCATTGCCATCGCCGATGGGT
>JAQGKB010000195.1 GCA_028290345.1 Hyphomicrobiales bacterium
GCGACGGCTTGGTGTTGAGCCCGATGAGGTCATAGATCACCATCACCTGGCCCGAGCAATTCGGGCCCGAGCCGATGCCGATCGTGGGGATGGACAGTAGCCCGGTGATCTCCTCGGCGATTTCGGGCATCAGGCATTCGAGCACGATCGAAAAAGCGCCCGCGTCCTGCAGCACCAGCGCCGCTTCGATCAGGGCCTTGGCGGCCCGATCGGTCTTGCCGTGCCGATAGTAGCCGCCGAGCTGGTGGACCGATTGCGGCATAAGCCCGATATGGCCCATCACCGGCATGCCCTGCGCGGTGAGGCCGCGAACCGTCTCGGCGGCGGTCAGCCCGCCCTCGATCTTGACCGCCTGCACTCCGCTGCGTTGGAAGATCTCGATCGCACTTCGCAGCGCCGTTGCTGGATCGGTGGCCGTACCGAAGGGCAGATCGCAAATCACCAGCGCGCGCGACGTGGCCCGTTGCACCGCCGCGGCATGGCGGATCATATCCTCGAGGGTGACGGGGATGGTGGTCTCGTAGCCCAACACCACATTGCCCAGGCTGTCGCCGACGAGGATCATCTCGATGCCGGACTGGTCGAGCAGGCCGGCCATGACATAGTCGTAGGCAGTAAGCATGGCGATCTTCTCGCCGCTTTTCCATAGGCCGGCGATGTCGCGCGTCGTCAGACGCCCTGCTGTGGTTTGGACCGACATGGGCATGAACCTCGCATCTAGGTGGCCCGTTGCCAGGCGCGCACGGACGTCCCTTTAATCCGGGAGCGAGATTTTGCAAGCTATCAAAAGTAGAATGGCCCGGCGGTCCAGCTATTGCAGCCGCATCGATCTGCACGGCACGGCTGGTCTTGCGGCGGCAAACGCGCCATAGAATTGGCGATCACATTTTTCCCGCAACCCCGGTCAATTCCTGGACTCCGTCATGATCTACGAACTGCGCATCTACAAGGCCATGCCCGGCCGCCTGCCCGACCTGCTGAACCGCTTTCAGTCCAATACGCTACGCATTTGGGAGAAGCACGGCATTCGCCAGGCCGGCTTCTGGACAACGCTGGTGGGGGAATCGAACAACCACCTGACTTATCTGATCGCCTGGGAATCGATGGCCGAGCGGGAGCGCAAATGGCCGGCGTTTACGACGGATCCGGAATGGATTTCGGTTCGCGACGAGAGCGAGAAGAACGGCCCGCTGGTCGCCAATGTCGCGAATTCGTTCCTGCAGCCCACCGCGTTTTCGTCGGTTCGCTGACCCGGCACGCCTGCTGCTGCCTCGCTGCGGCAAATTCGCACATACCATCCGGCGCGCTCTTCGGGGCGCGCCGCGGCGGCTGTTACCTGCGTTGAACTGTCTTTGGAAAACGGCAGCTGCTTCAACGCCATAAGTTCGCCGGCCAGCTTACTTAACTGTAAATTATCCACCCGGACAGGTGCTAAGCTTTTGGCTTTGCTGCCGATTTTGGCCGCCTGCGGCTGCGCTCCCTTACCCGCATTTAATGTTACGGAAAGAGCGTAGCAAACCGCGGCAGGGCAAAGTGGCCTCAGGTTCTTCATGGGCGGGCCGGGATTGCAAATGGCAGCCCGACCGGGGGAACCCGCAAATCGGCCAAAGAAGGGCACGCTTATGAAGTTCTCCACACTGCTCGGCGGTGCCGTTGTTGTCGTAATGGCGGCCGGGGCAAGCTACCATTTCGTTCCGAGTATTCAGACGACAGTCAATCCGTACCTGCCGTGGGCGCCGCCTGCCGGCAATATCGACGTGGTCAGCGCGTCGCCTGCGGCGCCTGCCGCGGGCAATGGCGGAGCCGGTTCGACGCGGCGGGCCGGCGGCAATGGCGGCAACGCCAGTAACGCCAGTAACAGTGGTGGCAGCGCGCGCCAGGGCGGCGGCAGAGGCGGTGGCCGCAATGGCGGCGGGACGGCGGTGCCGGTATCTGTCGCGGTAGCGCAGACCAATGACGTGCCCATGCACAAGACCGCGGTGGGCTTCATCACCTCGCCCGCGACGGTGATTGTGCGACCCCAAATCAACGCCATCATGACCGAGCAGCACGTCAAGGACGGGCAACTGGTCAAGAAAGGCGACCTGCTGTTCGTTCTAGACGACAGCGACCTGCAGTCCCAGCTTGCCCACGACAACGCGACACTGGTCAAGGACGAGGCGACGCTGACCAACGCGCAGGCGGAAGCCGACCGCTCGGCCGGCCTGCTGAAAACGGGCAGCACGACCCAGTCGGCCGCGGATCTGGCGAACGCAAACGCCAAGACCGCAGCCGCCACGGTCAAGGCGGACCAGAGTCTGGTCGCCAACGACAAGGCGCACCTCGCCTACGCCAAGATCACCGCGCCGATCGACGGACGCCTTGGCGCCGTTCAGGTTACTCCGGGGAATCTTGTCAGCACCACCTCGACCACCGGGCTAGTGACGATCACCCAGATGCAGCCGCTGGAAGCGAGCTTCAGCCTCCCCGAGGCGGATCTGCCGTTCCTGAAATCGGCGCTTGGTGCGCCGACGCCCACGGCGGTCACCGCCACGATCACGGGCGCCACGACACCCACGGCCACTGGAGCGCTGGATTTCGTCGATTCGAACGTGGATACGACGTCGGGTACCGTGAAGGTCTCGGCACAGTTCGACAATTCCACCCCGACGCTGTGGCCGGGCCAATACGTGCAGCTCGATGTTGCCGCCGGATCGATGAAGGCGGCCACGGTCATCCCGACGGTTGCGGTGCAGGCGGGCCAGAGCGGCTCCTACGTCTTCGTGGTCAAGCCCGACCACACCACCGAGATCCGGCAAGTCACCGTCGCTCTCGACTATGGTGACATGACTGCGATTGGCTCGGGCTTGCAGCCGGGCGAGCAAGTTGTGGTCGAGGGGCAGTCGCGCCTCGCGACCGGTACGCAGGTTACCGTCGTACCGCAAACCCAGCAGGCCGCGGCCGCCAGCACAAAGGCGCAATCGTGAACATCTCAGAATTCTGCATCCGGCGTCCTGTCGCCACGCTCCTGATGTCGGCGGCGCTGATCGTCGCCGGCGTGTTCGCCTACGGCTATCTACCGGTTGCGGCGTTGCCGCAGGCCGACTTCCCCGTCGTCAGCGTCAACGCCTCGCTACCAGGTGCCGACCCGACAACGATGTCGATGTCAGTGGCGACGCCGTTGATCAAGCAGTTCTCGACCATCGCCGGCATCGATTCGATCTCGGCTTCGAGCAAGCTCGGTTCGACCTCGATCACTCTCCAGTTCCTGCTGACCCGCAATATCGATGCGGCCGCGGCGGACGTGCAGGCGGCGATCGACCGCACCGTACGGCAATTGCCCAAGCAGATGACGACGCCGCCGAGCTATCGCAAGGTCAATCCGGCCGCGGCGCCCATCCTGCTGCTGGCACTGGGCAGCAAGACAGTGCCGCTGACCCAGCTCGACGCGTTTGCCCAGCAAGTGATCTCACCCACGCTCTCGACCCTGGACGGGGTGGCGCAGGTCACGCTGTCCGGCAGCCGCAAATATGCCGTGCGAATCCAGATCGATCCCAGCCTGCTCGCGGCGCGCGGAATTTCGATCGACCAGTTGCAGAGCGCCATCACGGCGGCGAATACAACTGCGCCGCTGGGAACGCTGCAGACCAGCAACCAGCAACTCATCATCACCGCCAACACCGACCTCACCAATGCCGCCGCCTTTGCCAACATCATCATCCCCAGCTCGACTGGCAAGCCGGTCCGGCTGGGCGACGTGACCAAGGTCGTGGATTCGGTGGAGAACATCCAATCTTTCGCCCAGGTCGACGGCACGCCGAGCATCACGCTCGAGGTGCAGCGCCAGCCCTCGGCCAACACGGTCGACGTGGTCAACAACGTGCTGGCAAAGCTGCCCAGTTTCCGCGCGCAGCTGCCGCCCACCGCGTCGCTTACCACCCTCAACGATCGCTCGACTTCGATCCGCGCCTCGGTCAACGACGTGCAGTTTACGCTGCTGCTGACGATCGGGCTGGTGATCCTGGTGATCTTCCTCTTCCTGCGCAAAGTCACGGCGACGATCATCCCGGCAATTGCGGTGCCGATTTCGCTGATCGCCACGATCGGCGCGATGTACCTGTTCGGGTTTTCGATCGACAACATCTCGCTCATGGCACTGACGCTCAGCGTGGGGCTGGTTGTGGACGACGCCATCGTCATGCTCGAAAACATCGTGCGCCACATGGAAGAGGAGGGACTTTCGCCATTCGAGGCGGCCCTCAAGGGCTCGCGTGAAATCGGCTTCACCATCCTTTCGATCTCCATCTCGCTGATCGCGGTCTTCATCCCCGTGCTGCTTATGGGCGGTGTCGTCGGGCGGCTGTTCAACGAGTTTGGCGTGGTGGTCGCGACATCGATCGTCGCCTCGATGTTCGTGTCGCTGACGCTGACGCCGATGCTTGCCTCGCGCATCCTGCCGAAATTCAAGCAGCTGCCGCTCAACCACGACCACACTGCCGCTCCGGGCGGCTTCTTCGGCCTGCTGCATCGGGGCTATGATGCGGGCCTCAAGTTCTGCCTGCGCTTCAAGCCGCTGGTCATCCTGATCTTCTTCGCGACGGCGGCCGGTACCGTCTACCTAGTGGATATCGCACCCAAGGGGTTCTTTCCGCAGGAAGACATCGGCCAGTTGCGCATCTCGACGCGGGCCCGCCAGGATATTTCCTACGCCGACATGCTGACATTGATGGGCAAGGTCAACGACGTGGTCTCCAAGGCACCCTATGTCGTCCACGTCGCCGAGGAGGTGGGCGGGAACACGCTCAATTCGGGACAGCTCTACGTTCAGCTCAAGGACAAGAGTGCCAGGCCCGATCTCGCGTCGGTAGTCAGTGACTTGCGCACGAAATTGGGCAGCATCCCAGGTATCACCAGCTTCATCCAGCCCATCCAGAACCTGAACATCGGCTCGATCTCATCAGCGAGCGCCTACCAGGTCGTCGTGCAGGCCCTGACCCAGACGGACACCAACAACTGGGCGACCAAGCTGACCGCTGCGATGGCCGCCGATCCGGCTCACTTCCTTTCCGTGTCCTCCGACCTGCAGAACAATGTGCTGCAGGCGACCCTGGTCATCGATCGGGCCAAGGCCTCGTCTCTCGGGGTGAGCATCGATACCCTGCGGACGACGATCAATTCCGATTTTACGGCGACGCAGGTCTCGACCATCTACAACTCCGGCGACAGCTATGCCGTGATGCTGGAAATGGACCCAAATATCCCGGTCACCTCGAACAGCATCACCAAGATGCTGGTGCGCTCCACGACAGGGGGCCTGGTCCCGATCAGCACGTTTGCGAACATCCAGATGACGGCCGGTCCACTGACCGTCAACCAACTCGGGCAGTTGCCGGCGGTGACGATCTCGTACGATCTGCCCACCGGCGAGGCACTGGGGGACAGCCTGACGCAAATCGCCCAATTGCAGACGCAGATCGGCATGCCGGTCACGGTATCCGTCGCGCCCTACGGCTCGGCGCAGACCTTCCAGCAGTCGCTCTCCAACCAGGGTTTCCTGATCTTGGGGGCGATCCTCGTTATCTATATCCTGCTCGGCATTCTCTATGAGAGCTTTATCCATCCGATCACCATCCTTGCCGGCTTGCCGTCGGCGGTGATCGGGGCGCTGCTGGCGCTCCGGATTTTCGGGCTGGATCTGTCGGTGATTGCCATTATCGGCATCCTGATGCTGATCGGCATCGTCAAGAAGAACGCCATCATGATGATCGACGTGGCCTTGACCTTGAAACGAGAGGGCAAGTCACCGGTCGAGGCGATCCATCAAGCTTGTCTGATGCGCTTCCGCCCGATCATGATGACCACGATGGCGGCGTTGATGGCGACCCTGCCGATCGCAGCTGGATTCGGGGCCAGTGCCGAGTTGCGGCAGCCTCTGGGCGTGGCCGTGGTTGGCGGTTTGCTGATGTCACAGGCGCTGACGCTGTTCATCACCCCGGTCATCTTCGTTTACCTCGACAGGTTCGAGAGCCTGTTCCGGCGCAAGAAGGACAAGGACTCCGAACCCGAAAGCTATGATGACGGTGACGCGGCGATCGAACCGCCACACCAGTTGGGCCTGGCGGCGGAGTAAGCTCCACCGTTTCAACGGCCTAGCACTTGCCAAATGGGCGGGACCGAACCAATCTCACGGTCCTGCCCATTGGAACTACGCCGATGCCTACACTGATCAAGAATGCCATCGTCATCACCCTCGATGCCGAAATGGCGGTTCACGACAGGGGCTGGCTCCGGATCGAGGGCGATCGCATCAAGGCAGTCGGTGCCGGCGATCCGCCGCTGGATTTCGCGGCCGAAGTGATCGATGCCGATGGCGACATCATCATGCCGGGCATGGTCAATCCGCACTGCCACATGGCGATGTCGCTGTTTCGGGGCTTAGGCGAAGATGTCGATGACCGGCTGTTCCGCTATATCCTCCCGATCGAACGCAAGTTTGTCACCGCTGAAATGGTGCGGACCGGCTCGCGGCTTGCGGCGCTGGAGCTGATCCAGGGCGGCGTCACCACCGTTGCCGACATGTATTATTTTGAAACCGAGGTCGGGCGGGTTGTCGATGAAGCGGGCCTCCGCGGTGTCGTCGGCCAGACGCTGGCCGATTTCCAGCCGCCGGACCATGCCTCATTCGACGAAGGCTTCGAGCGCGTCGAAGAACTGGTCGCGGAATTTTCTGGCCATGACCGGGTCACGCCGTCGATTGCGCCGCACGCCCCCTACTCCACTGGCGTGCCGGTCATGGCGCGGGTGGCGCAATGGGCGGCGGATCATCCCGATGTACCGGTGCAGATGCACCTGGCCGAGATGGAGAGCGAACTGGATTGGTGCGCCAAGAACCATGCGCTGCGGCCTGTTGAAGTCGTTGAATTGGCGGGGCTGCTTCGCAAGGGCCTGATCGCCGCGCACTGCCTGCTGGTCGATGAAGCCGATATCGCGGCGCTGGCCCGCAACGGCGTCGGCGTCGCACACAATGCCCGCTCCAACGGCAAGGCCGGGCGTGGCATTGCGCCGATCGAGGCCATGCGCAAGGCAGGCATTCCGGTCGGCATTGCGACCGATGGTGCGATGAGCGGCAATACGCTCGACCTTTTCTCGCAGTTTGCTCCGGTATCGATTTTTCAAAAGCTGCTCGGGCATAGCCGCAAGCCGATGCCGGCGGCCGAGGTCATCCGCATGGCGACGATCGAAGGGGCCAGGGTTCTGGGCCTTGATGCGCGGATCGGCTCGTTGGAGCCAGGCAAGCAGGCGGATTTGATCCGCATCGACCTTTCGGCCCCGCGCCTGCATCCAATCTACGACATTTATTCGATGCTGGTATTCGCGGCGATAGCGAGCGATGTTCGCGATGTTATGGTGGCGGGGCGCTGGCTGATGCGCGAGCGCAAGGTGCTGAGCCTCGAACGCAAGAAGGTGTTGCGCGACGCGCTGCAGATCGCCTCCGCCTTGAAGGCTGAGATGACCGCGATCGACGCCGGCCGCTAGGAATATAATTGAAGGAAACCGCCGTGCCGCAAAACACTCCGTCTGAAAAGCTCGAGGGCGTTCTCGCCCATGTGGATAGCCAGCTTGATGCAAGCCTCGATCGCCTGTTCGAGCTGATCCGGATTCCGAGCATTTCGACCGATCCGGCGCATAGCTCCGATTGCATCAAGGCGGCGGAATGGCTGACGGACGAACTTCTCGATCTGGGGTTCGAGGCTTCGGTGCGGCCAACGGGCGGACACCCGATGGTAGTTGCCCACGATAAGGCCGCCGACGGCGTGCATGTGCTGTTCTACGGGCATTATGACGTGCAGCCGGTGGATCCGCTGGCGCTGTGGGAGACGCCGCCGTTCGAACCGCGGATCAAGACCAACGCCGACGGGAAGAAGCAGATCGTCGCTCGTGGCTCGTCCGACGACAAGGGGCAGCTGCTGACGTTTGTCGAAGCTTGCCGCGCTTGGAAGGCGGTGACCGGCGCATTGCCGATCAAGGTTTCGAGCCTGTTCGAGGGCGAAGAGGAGGCCGGCAGCAAGAGCCTGGGGCCGTTCCTCGATGCGGCCGCGGCAGAGTTGAAGGCCGATGTGGCGCTGGTTTGCGATACCGACATGTGGGACGAGCAGACGCCCGCCATCACCACGATGCTGCGCGGGCTCGTGGGCGAAGAAATCGAGATCACCTGCGCCAACCAGGATCTGCATTCCGGCATGTTCGGCAATGCGGCGCGCAATCCGTTGCAGGTGCTTTCCGAGATCGTGGCGAGCCTGCGCACACCGGACGGCGGCGTGGCGGTTGCCGGGTTTTACGACGGCGTGTCCGAGGTTCCCGACAGCGTCAAGGCGCAGTGGGCAAAGCTCAATTTCAATGCGGCGGAGTTTCTGGGCGGCGTCGGGCTCTCGATCCCGGCGGGCGAAGAGGGCCGCAGTGTGCTGGAACAGACCTGGGCGCGGCCGACTTGCGAGATCAACGGCATGAGCGGCGGCTACACCGGCGAGGGTTTCAAGACCGTCATCCCGGCCAAGGCGAGCGCCAAGATCTCGTTCCGGCTGGTGGCCGGACAGGACCCGGCCAAGATTCGCGAGGCGTTCCGGGCGCATGTCCGGGCCCGCATTCCGGCCGATTGCAGCGTGAAATTCACCGAACATGGCGGCAGCCCCGCCATCGCGCTGCCGCCGGACAGCCCATTGCTGCGCAAGGCGCTCGCCGCGTTGACGACGGAATGGCAGAAGGACGCGACGCTGATGGGCAGCGGCGGCTCGATCCCGGTGGTTGGGGAATTCACCCGGCGGCTGGGGATGGATTCGCTGCTGATCGGCTTCGCGCAGATCGACGACCGCATCCATAGCCCGAACGAGAAATACGACCTCGAAAGCTTCCACAAGGGCATCCGCTCATGGGTGCGAATTTTGGCGGCGTTTGCGGAGTAGCTGGGCTTGGAGTCCCCTGACTACCGGCGAGGGCAAAACCTCACTGGGCCCGCTGAATGCTCGCAGTTGAAACCGTCATCACCCGGTTTATCCGGGTGATCCAGGCTTTGCAGCGTCCGCCCAGTTCCGGGCCCTGGATTGCCCGGATAAACCGGGCAATGACGGAGCCGAGGGGGAAGCTCTAGCCGAGGCGGGCGGCGAATTCGGCGATGGCGGCTTTCAGGGCCTCGGTGATGCCGGGTTCGGTGATCTGGTGCCCGGCCCGGTCGATGATGCGCAGTTGCGCATCCGGCCAGCGGGCGGCCAGGGCGGCAGCGGTCTTGGGTGGGCACAAGAGGTCGTAGCGGCCCTGGATGATGATGCCGGGGATGCCGGCGAGGCGGCCGGCATTGGCCATGAGTTGGCCGGGGGCCATGAAGCTGTCATTGGCGAAGTAGTGAGCTTCCATCAGTCCGGTGGCGGGCAACGGCCGTGACAGGTTGTTGATCGAGGTGAAATCGAGCCGGGTCTGGGCCGGAGCACTTTCGGAGAGGATGCGCTCCGTATCGGCATAAGCGCGGGTCGCCGGGCCGGCGATTTGCGGATCGGGGCTGTGGATGCGGGCGAAATAGGCTTCGAGCGGTCGGGTGCGTTCGTTCTCTGTCAGCAGGCTGAGGAAATCGTCGTGGAGCGCGGGGTAGAAGCGAGACAGGCCTTCGACGAAGGCCCAGTTCAGTTCCTCCCGGGTGCCGAGAAACGTGGCGCGCAAGACAATGCCGGAGACATGTTCGGGGTGCGTTTGCCCATAGGCCAACGCCAGTGTCGCGCCCCAGGAACCGCCGACGACCAGCCAGCGCTCGATGCCGAGGTTTTGACGGATCAGTTCCATGTCGGCGACGAGATGCGGGGTGGTGTTGGCCTCGCGGCTACCTTTCGGCAGGCTGCGGCCGGCGCCGCGTTGGTCGAAGAGCACGGCGCGGTAGCGCGAGGGATCGAAGAATTTTCGGTGGTCCGGCTGGCAGCCGCTGCCGGGGCCGCCGTGCAGGTAGACCGCCGGGATGCCATCGGCGCGACCGACCGTCTCGACGTAGAGCTCGTGGCCATCGCCGACCGGCAGCATTGTCTGGGTGAGCGGCGCAAAGCCGGTGGCGGGGAGTGGAACGGGCTCGGCGTCAGGCGCCATATTCACCTTCGGTCTCCAGCGTACCGCCGGAAAAGTTGCGATAGATAAACCGGTTCGAGCCCTCGGCAGATTCGACGGTCGCCAGCTTGAACACTTTCTCATGAAGCGGTGAGAACGAGCAAGCCGGATCGGTGTTGGCGGCATCGCCGGTGAGCGCCGCCGCCTGGCAGCGGCAGCCGCCGAAATCGACTTCCTTGAAGGCGCAACTCTGGCACGGCTCCGGCATCCAGCCGGTGCCGCGATAGCGGTTGAAGGCTTCGGAATTCTGCCAGATCCAGGCGATGGAATGGTTAGAGCGAACCGATTCAAAATTCATGCCGGTGATGGTTTCGGCGGCGTGGCAGGGCAAGACCTTGCCCGAGGGCGTGATATTGAAGAACTGCCGGCCCCAGCCGCCCATGCACTTTTTCGGCCGGATTGCGTAGTAATCGGGCACCACGTAATCGATGGCGAGAATGCCCTTGAGCCGGATGGCGGCTTCTTCGACGATGCGGCTCGATTCCTCGATCTGCTCGAGCGTGGGCATCAGCGCGGCGCGGTTCTTCAGCGCCCAGCCGTAATATTGCACGTTGGCGATCTCGATGCGGTCGGCGTCGAGTTCAACCGCGAGGTCGATGATCTCGGCGATCTGGTGCAGGTTTTGCCGGTGCATGACGGCGTTGACCGTCAGCGGCAAGCCCAACTCGCGGGTCCAGATCGCCGCCTCGCGCTTCTTGGCATGCGAATTCTTGAAGCCGGCGACGCGATTGGCCAGTTCCGGCTCGGCGCCCTGGAAGCTGATCTGCACGTGGCAGAGCCCGGCATCGGCTAGCGCAGCGAGCTTTTCCCTGGTCAGCAGCACGGCCGAGGTGATGATGTTGGAATAAAGCCCTACATCGCTGGCGTGCTGGACCAGCTCGACCAAGTCCTTGCGCACCGTCGGCTCGCCGCCGGAGAAATGCACCTGCAGCACGCCGATTTCGGCGAGTTCGGTCAAAACCTTCTTCCACTCATCGGTGGTGAGTTCGGCGTTGGAGCGCTCCATCTCGACGGGGTTGGAGCAATAGGGGCATTGCAGCGGGCATCGGTGCGTCAGTTCGAGCAGCACGGCGAGCGGGATGCCAAAAGTTTCGGCGACGGTGCTGCCGCGGCTGTGCATCACGGCGAG
>JAQGKB010000203.1 GCA_028290345.1 Hyphomicrobiales bacterium
CAGCAGATCGAGCTTTTCCGCGTAGAGCTCATCATAGTCGGTGAGGCTATAGCCGAAGAGCGGAAAGGATTCCGTCGACGAGCCGCGCCCGGCGGTGATCTCCGCGCGGCCGTTCGAGATGGCATCGAGCGTTGCAAATTGCTGGTAGACGCGCACCGGATCGTCGGTGCCAAGCACCGTAACCGCACTGCCCAGCTTGATATGGCTGGTCACGGACGCGGCTGCACCCAGGATCACGGCCGCCGCCGAGGCCGGCATGTCGCGGGTGTGATGCTCGCCGATGCCGAAGAAATCCAGCCCGACCTGGTCGGCCAGGCGGATCGCCTCAAGCAGGTTCCGCTGCGCTTGTGCCGTCGAGCTGCGCTCGCCGGTCGTTGGATCGATCTGAACGTCGCCGAAGCTGTAAATACCGAGTTCCATTTGATTCACCCATGCGGTTGACGGGTAACTGGAGACGCATCAACCAATTCGCTGTGGACGTGTGTCTCGGCGACGGCCGCCGTGGCTGCCGCCGTGTTGAGCGTGAGGCCCGCCTAAGCGGCAAGCGCGATTTCTTGCACGCGGGAGATGGCGGCGCCGATGGCCTTTTCGGCAGCCTCCGGGCCGAAGGCGAGGCCTTCCACGTAGACGGTCTCGATATCGGTGATCCCCATCAAGCCAAGGATGGCCTTGAGATAGGGCACGGCGTGGTTGTTCGGAGCGGCCGGCCCGTGCGAATAGACGCCGCCCGAGGCCAGGACGATGTAGACCTTCTTGTTCCCGGCAAGGCCGATCGGACCGGCCTCGGTGTATCTGAAGGTGCGGCCAGCCCGTGCGACATTGTCGATCCAGGCCTTGAGCGACGAGTAGATGTTGAAGTTGATCAGCCCGGTGCCCAGGATCACTGTATCGGCGGCAAGCAATTCGTCGACCAACGCGTCCGAGACGCCGATGGCCTCGGCCTCCGCGCTCGTCCTAACCTCGGCCGGCTTGCCGATGGCAGCGGTGAAGTGGCCGTCGATGTGCGGCAGCGGCGTCGCGGCCAGATTGCGGTGCAGCACCACGCTGCCAGGATTTTGCGCGATCAGCTTTTCTGCAAGCTCGGTGGCGATCTTGGTCGACAAGGACTCGGGGCGGGGACTGGAGGTCAAAAGCAGGATGGATGACATGGTGGTTCTCTCGAATTCTCTTGGAGGCGGGGCCGGAAAACTGTCCCCGCCGCAGAGATAGGTCTGGCTCGCTATCGAGAAAACTGGGATTATCTAGATAAAAATCATCGAGAGAATAGATGAGCACGCAGCCCAACCCGACGCTGGATCAACTGCAGGTGTTTTTGACGGTGGCCGAGACCGGGAGTTTTTCGGCGGCCTCCCGCCTGCTCAATCGCGCCCAATCGGTAATCAGCTACACCATCGCCAACCTCGAGGAGCAGCTTGAAATGCAGCTCTTCGATCGCGCCGGTGCCCGTCAGCCAAAGCTGACCGAGGCCGGAACGGCAATGCTCGAAGACGCCCGGCGGATTTTGTCGAACGTCGATGTCATGCGGGCGCGGGTCAAGAGCCTGAAGGATGGGCTTGAAGGCGAACTCGCGGTGGCCATCAGCGTCCTGGTGCCCTCCGAGGTGGTGGTCAGCGTGCTGCGGGAATTCGGCGACAGATTTCCATCGGTCTCAATGAACCTCACCGTCGGCGAACTGGGCACGGTAATGGACCTCGTCTCCAGCGGAAAGGCGACGATCGGCCTCGGTGGGGCGATGCCGGAATACGATACTTCGCTGATTGCCGAACGCATCGGTCATTCCCTGATGGTGCCTGTCGCGGCCGCCTCGCATCCGCTGGCGAGCATCGAGCGGCCGCTAAGCATCACCGATGTTCGGGACGCAACGCAACTGGTCGTGACAGACGCATCAGGAATGACGAAAGGGCGCGATTTCAACGTCCTCTCGTACAAGATCTGGCGCGTTGGCGATGTCACCACAAAGTACAATCTCATTCGGGGTGGCCTTGGCTGGGGCGGCCTGCCCGAAACTCTCATCAGGCGCGATCTGGCCAAGGGGCGCCTGGTCCACCTCAACCTGGATGCCTACGAGCAGAGCGGATACCCCCTCTACAGCATCAGGAAATTGGCCAATCCGCCCGGACCGGCAGCGCGATGGATGATCGAAAGCTTTCGAGCGAAGCTGGGGCGACACGACGAAAGCGTTTGAACTTGGCACACAGCGCGGACATCGGCGCTCTCGTGGACTTCGAAGGCTGGTTGCCCTTCGGTCGCGAAGGACAACCGATCGACTCGTGGCCGCCCCAACGGGCTTTCGGGTGATCTGATGGCTCAGGCCTAAAAGACGGCCAGGTATTTCAGTAGCGAAATGATGCCGAGGATGATCACGACGATCTGAATGATTTGCCGCACGCGCGCTTCAACCGGCAGCCGCTGCACGAGATAGAGAATTAATATGATCACCAGAAAGGTGATCAGAATGCCGATTAGTACCGATGACGCCATTTTGATCTTCCTCTTGAGCGCTTTAGGTGCGCCAAGACCTAGACGCGCCAGAGCGTTGGAGGTTCCACAAAGCTTGGGTTCGACTACGGCCGCGTGCAAGACATCGCGCGCCAGTCCAAGACGATCTCGATCTAGAGATAGCCATTCCTGAAGCTGATCAGCGGGCGAGCATCGGGATCAAAGGAGAAATCGACCAGGCGGCCGATGGCGATGGTTGTGCCATGCCGTTCGATGGTTTCCTCGAGAACGCAATCGAAGGCGCCTACCGCCGCGCGCAGGATCGGCGCACCGGTGGTCAGGGTTGTCCAGTCCTCTGGCTGGAAGCGGGCGGGGCCCTTGAGTTCGGATTTGCCGGCAAAGATCGAGGCCATCTCGGCGCTGCCTGCCGACAGGTAGTTCACCGAAAAGGCCTTGCTTGCCAAGACGGCGGTCAGTGCCGAGGTCTTGGCATCGATCGAAACCATGATCATCGGCGGGCTGGCGCTGAGGTGCGTGGCCGAAAGGGCCAGAAAGCCTGCATTGCCATCATTGCCGCGAGCCGCGACGACCGCAGCGCCAACAGCGCGATTGCCTATCGCCTGCCAGAACGTGCGGCCATCGATAGGCTTTCCTTGCGTGCTCATGGCGATCCTCCCGTTCCGATCACGCCAGATGCGTCGCGGCTCGCACCTGATCTTCGGTTATCGCCCACTTGCCGGAGAAACCCATCGCCCGCGAGCGCCGGCATTGTTGCTCGTAGCCCGACAGATCGCCGATTGCGGCATATGGGCCGTCGAAGGCCCTAAGCCCGAAGGCTCGCGCCGTAACGGCCATCTTCATCAGCGCATAGTGCCAGATGTCGGATGGATGAAACGTCTCGCCCTGGGCGCCCCAAAGCCCGTATTCCGGGTGCGGCGTACCGGCCGATTTCAAAGCGATACCCATACCGCTGGCAAAATCTCCGGCGCCGAAATGCAGGGTATCGATGCGGCCACTCGCGCGGGCGATGCTGTCGATCTCGACAAGGGCGCGCGGTGTTTCGATCAGGATTTCCAGCTTCAGCGGCGTTATTATGCCCGCTTGTCGCTCGCAAACGGTCAGAAAGCGATCAATGGCGGCTACGTCATAGGCGGTTTCCGCCATTGGAAACAGGATCGACCGAAGCGCCGGACAGCCAGCGGCGACAAGTTGGCCGATTTCATCAAACGTCGACAGCTCCTCGAGGCCATTGACCCGGACGCTAACCGTCTTGCCGCGCCAGTCGCACGAGTTCAGGGCAGCAATGGTCGTGGTCACGGCCGCGCCTTTGCAATCGTCCGGAACGCTGAATTCAAAGTCGATGAAGACATGGGGCGCTACGGATCGACTGAGCGCCTGCAGCGCTGCTTCATCATGGCCCGGAGCGTATAGCAAGGGTTCGAAGACGGCCGTCATATTGTCCCCTCCGGGTGTTGGCGAACTGAAGACGGAACCGGCAGGCGGGGGCTGTCGGCGTCCTGATTAGCCTCGCTTGTCTCGGTAAGGTGGAGTTTGCGGTACTGCCGGTTGAGATAGACCAGGGCCTGCGAGTGGGAGTGCTTCGAAATCGTTAGCACTTCGCAGAAAAAAACGTCATGGGTGCCGAAATCGACGCTTTTGACGATCCTGCAGTCAAAAGTGATGGCGGCCACGTCGAGGACCGGTGAACTCGTGCCGCGTGTCGTCCACTGTGCCGCGGCGAAACGGTCGCCCATTGGCGTTTTCCCGCCAAATAGCCGCGACAGGGGCTCGTGATGTGGGCCAAGGGTATTGACGCACAACACACCGTTGTCCCGAAAGCTGCTGTATACTGATGCGCTTCGGTTGAGGCAGACCAGCAAAGTCGGCGGCGAGTCGGTCACGCTGGTCACCGCCGATGCCGTGAAGCCGGCGCGGCCCGCGGGGCCGTCCGTCGTGATGATGTGCACCGCCGCCGGGAAATGTGCCATCGCGTCGCGGAAAGCGAGTGAGGTAAGGGGCGCTTCGCTTTCCAACATCATCGACCTTGCCAACGCTTGATCGCCGTACTGGCCTGCGACGGACTGGCCATCGGGATCGGCTTGCTCAGAGCGCATCGGCGCTGTAGCGATTTGGTGGCGCAACAAGGCCCAGATTTGCCCGCAAGGTCTTTCCTTCATATTCGGTTCTGAACAGGCCGCGGCGCTGCAACTCCGGGACGACGTGAGTGGCAAAGTCATTGAGCCCGTGTGGCATCAGGGCTGGACAGATATTGAAGCCATCGCAACTTGGCTCGCTGAACCAATGCTCCATATCGTCGGCGATATCCGAAGCGGTTCCGACGATCTGGCGGATGCCCGCCTTGCCGGCAGTGCGCTCGTAAAGCTGCCGAATGGTCAAATTCTCGAGCCTCGCCAAGTCCACGGTTTTCTGGGCATTGCTGGTACGGCTGTCGAAGACCGCGTCCTCGGGAATAGGCTTGTCTAGGTCCCAGCCGGTGCAGTCGCCGAGGAGGCCGTATAGGCTGGCGAGCCCCGTCAGCGGATCGATAAGCGACTGGAGCTCGTCGAGCTTGTCCTGGGCTTCCTGCCGTGTGGCGCCAACGAATGGCTGGATGCCCGGCATGATCTTCAGATCGCCGGGCCGGCGGCCGTGGTTCACCAGACGGGCCTGCATATCTTCGTAAAACGCCTTCGCCGAAGTGAAGCTATAGTCGTTGGTGTACACGACTTCGGCACTGATCGCCGATATCTCGCGACCTTGCTCGGAAGCGCCGGCCTGTACGATCACCGGCCGTCCCTGCGGCGTGCGGGAGGCCGTCAGTGGACCACGGACCTGAAAATGCGGTCCCTTATGGTTCAATACATGCAGCTTTTCCTCGACGTAGAACTGCCCGGTCGCCTTGTCGCGAACGAAGGCGCCTTCTTCCCAGCTGTCCCAAAGTCCCTTGACCACCTCGACGAATTCCTTGGCCCGCTCGTAGCGGGTGTCGTGTTCGAGATGCTGTTCGCGGCTGAAATTCAGCGCTTCCATTTCTGACCATGACGTCACGACGTTCCAGCCGGCGCGGCCGCCGCTGATGTGGT
>JAQGKB010000210.1 GCA_028290345.1 Hyphomicrobiales bacterium
CGGACGCTTGGCTGGTGCAGGCGATGGGCTGCAGCCAGGGCTCGCGCCGCTTGATCCAGCCTTCCTGCATCGGCGCGATCGTTGTCGGCGCCTCGTCAAGGCTGCCGATGCGGATTTCGACATCGGCATCGTGCAGGTTAAAGAGGCGTGAGCCGCAATTCGCGCAAAAACTCCGGCCCTCGAAGGTGCTGAATTCTCCTTGGTACTCAAAGGCCTCGATCGGCCATTTGGCATAGACGGTGAACACCGAGCCGCTTTCCTTGCGGCAATTCGTGCAGTGGCAGACGCCGGTGAGGAACGGCTCTCCGCGCACCGTATAGCGCAAGCGACCGCAGCTGCACCCGCCGGTTCGTATTATGGCCATAGCAAGATTCTCCGGACATTTGCCCAATGAACGAGGCACCAAACGGAGCGTTCCGTCGGCGACAATTGTGGGTATCGACCGGCAGCGCCGCTTCGGACTACCATCCGAGCGACGGCCAAAACAAAAGCGGCCGCGGGGAGAGAGCGTCATGGCATCGGTCGATGTGGTCGATATCCGAAAATCCTACGGCCTGCAGGAAGTTATTCACGGCGTCTCCATCGGCATTGCCGACGGCGAATTCGTTACTTTGGTGGGCCCCTCCGGCTGTGGAAAATCGACGCTCCTGCGGATGATCGCGGGGCTCGAGCCGATCAGCGGCGGGAGCCTGCGCATCGGTGAGCGGGTGGTGAACGACCTGCCGCCGCGCGACCGCGATATCGCCATGGTGTTCCAGAGCTACGCGCTCTATCCGCACAAGACAGTCGCCGAAAACATGGGTTTTGCCCTGAAAATGAAGCACACCCCCAGGCCCGAAGTCGAGGCGCGGGTGAAACGCGCCGCCGAGATCCTCGACCTCATGCCGTATCTCTCCCGCTACCCACGCCAACTTTCCGGTGGCCAGCGGCAACGCGTGGCCATGGGACGCGCCATCGTGCGCGACCCGGCGGTGTTCCTGTTCGACGAACCGCTGTCCAATCTCGATGCGAAATTGCGCGTGCAGATGCGCGCCGAGATCAAGGAACTGCACATGCGGCTGCAGACCACCACGATCTACGTCACCCACGACCAGATCGAGGCCATGACCATGGCCGACCGCATTGTGGTGCTACATGACGGTATCGTCGAGCAGATCGGCTCGCCGCTCGATCTCTACGATCGCCCGGCCAACCTCTTCGTCGCCGGCTTCATCGGCTCACCGGCGATGAACATGCTGAAGGGCCGCATCCGGACCAATGCCGGCAAGCCCGGTTTCGAAACCGACGACGGCACGGTGCTGCCGCTGGCGAGTGCTCCGGCAGGTGCGGATGGCCGGCCGGCGATCTATGGCATCCGGCCGGAGCATTTCTCCCTTGGCGGCGCCGATGTTGCTGCCCGCGTCTCCGTCATCGAGCCAACGGGAGCGGAAACCCAGGTGTTTGCCCAACTCGCCGGCCAGAAGGTCGTAGGCGTCTTTCGGGAACGGGTGGCTGCCGCGCCGGGCGAGATGCTGCCGATGACCCCGGACCTCGCGGCCGTACACCTTTTCGATGCCGAGAGCGGGCAGCGGCTCAACTAGCGCCCAGCACCTGCCGCATGTGGGCTAGGATCAACTCGCGGCCCTTGGCTCCGAGTTCAGCCGAGGCGTCGCGGGCGCTGCGCGTATACCATTTCTCCTCGGCCAGCCGGTCCATCTCCACGCCTTCCGGGCAGAGCGCCAGCATCAGCGAGGTTTCGCCCTGGCCGGCATGATCGAACGGAAACTGCTTGATAGCCTCCGCCGTCAGCAGCGGGTGGCCCTTGATCCAGTTGAAGGGATCAGCGCTGATGGCCTGCTGCGCGTAGTAATCGGCCATCTTCTCATTGCCCCACCAGCCGTCGCCGCGCTCCTTTTCGAGGAACTCGAAAATCGCCTGCCGCGCGCCGAACTTGAAGGCCAAATCGGTCGGCATGCCGACCGCAAAATTCTCGGCCTGGTGGTGGACGAAGAAATGGATGTTGCGGAAGCCGATGCGGAGCAGGCCCTTGAACATTTCTTGCGCGAACGGGAACAGCTTTTCGGCGCCGACGTGCACCGTGCCATTGCCCTCGGGCGGTTCGACCGCGTAGCTGCTGGCGCCGTAGTAGAACGGCGGCAGGATGATGAGGCTCATCTCGCGCTCCAGGATTTCCAGGACCCGGATCACCGCCAGCGTGTCCATGCCCACGGCAAGATGCTCGCCGTGATATTCGAGCACGCCGACCGGCAGCACGACCGGCCAGTTTTCCGCGATCGCTGTACGGATCTGGTGCGGCAGCATCATTTCGTAGCGCATGCCTTCCTCCTTGCATGGTTGGAGCTTCTATGGTCGATTCAACAGCAATAGGGCGAAAAAGCAGCAAGTGCGGGCCCGGGAGAGCAAACAATGCTGAAATCCATCGATCCCATTCTCAATGCCGACGTGCTCTATGCGCTACGCGCCATGGGACACGGCGATGACCTCGTCATCTGCGATACCAATTTCCCGGCAGATTCGACAGCGCGGCAAACCGTGTTCGGCGAGTTGTTGCGCATCGACAACGTCAGCGCCGCCCGCGCAGCGCGCGCAATTCTATCGGTGCTGCCGCTGGATAGCTTCGTCGAGCACCCGGCCTTGCGCATGGAGATGGCGGACAAGCCCGATTTTATCCCGCCGGTGCAGGCCGAAGTGCAAAGCGAGGTCGATGCGGCGTCGGGCCGGGTGATGCCGATGGGCTCGGTCGAGCGCTTCGCCTTCTATGATCTGGCCAAGAAAGCCTATTGCGTGATCCAAACCGGCGAGCGGCGCTTCTACGGGTGCTTTGTATTGAAGAAGGGCGTGATCGCTCCCGACGGGGCCTGAGCTAGCGTGGTGGCAATCGCCAGTCTGGTTTTTTGGGTCAAGCCGGAGAATGACGAATGAGGGAATGGTTCTCGTGCCATCTCTACTACTCGTGTGACTAACGTACGTCTTTTGTGCCCAACATACTAAACTACCGCGCATGCATGGTTATTGTTGACTTCGCGCGCTCTTGCTCCCTACCATTGCGGGCCTTCGTTACCTATCGAGAATGCGCCTCAAAAGACGGGCGGAGTTCCATGAATGGGTTTTGCGATAGCCCCTCTCGGCGCCTCGCGAATTGCGTTTACGGCACCTCCGAAACTGTCAGGCGCGTCATCGACGTTGCTCGGGCACACGTTTCAAAGGGAGGAACTCAAATGAAAATAGAAGACTATAGCCGGCTCAGCCGGCGCAGCGTCCTCAAGGGGGCCGCTGCTGCATCGGCGTTGGCCGCAAGCGGCGCGCTCGGCATGCTGCCATCGCGTGCCTTCGCCGCCGACGATCTACGGGCGCAAATCCTGAAGATCCCCGGCGTGGGTAAGGGTCAGCCCACCGATGCTGACTTCCAGAAAGTGGGCGAACTGACGCTCGGCGCCACCAAGGCTAACGTGAAGCAAGGCGAATTCGCCGGCGTGCAACTCTCGTTCATGGGCCTCAACAACCAGAACCTGCACAACGTCCTGTTCCGCGGCTTCCTGAAGCCATGGGAGGATTATACCGGCGCCAAGATCACCTGGATTGACCTGGCTCAGGCCGACTACAACCCGCGCCTGCAGCAGTCCATTGCCACCAATACGATCGATTTCGACCTGATTGAAATGGGCGCGCCCTTCGAGGGGGACGTCTGCGGCAAGGGCCTGACGTCGGAAATGCCGGACTGGGTGAAAAAGCAGATCGATATGGAAGATCTGGTGAACTACCTAAAACCTCCGGTCGGCACCTGGAACGGCAAGCAGTACCGCGTGACCGTGGATGGCGACGCGCACAACTTCAACTATCGCACCGACGTCTTCGCCGATGCCGACCTCGCCAAGGCCTGGAAAGATGGCGGCGGGAAGGGGGAGTGGGTGGTACCCAAGACCTGGCAGCAGGTACAGGCGGTGACCAAGTTCCTCAAGGGCCAGAAGTTCAAGGGCAATGACGTCTACGGCTATCTGGACGCCCCAAAGCCATGGGGCGGGTTCGGGTTCTATTTCCTCGGCAGCCGCGCCAGCGCCTATGCCAAGCATCCCGAGGACAAGGCCTGGCTTTTCGATACGGATACTATGAAGCCGCGCGTCAACAACCCGGCTTGGGTTCGTGCCATCCAGGACGTGCTCGACGCGCTGCCCTCCGAGCCACCAAACCAGCTCAATGCCGACCCGAACGAGACGGCCTTCTCCCAGTTCCTCGGCGGAACGGGTTCAATGGTCTCGTGGTGGGGCGACGTGGGCTCGAACGTCAAGACCAACGACACGTCCGTGGTCGGCGACTTGACGGGATTTTCGATCCTGCCAGGTTCGGACGACGTCTATAACTCCAAGACCGGCAAATGGGACACGCTCACGAGCGGCCCGAACTATGCGCCGAACTGCGCGTATCTGGGCTGGGGCGTCTATGTCATGGCTCGCGTCGATACTGATCCGGTCAAGCAGAAAGCGGCCTGGAGCGCCGCGGCTCATCTCGGCGGCAAGGACCTGTCGCTGTGGTGCGCGGCTTATCCGTCCGGCTTCCAGCCATACCGGAACAGCCACTTTAACATCCCGGAATGGGTTGCCGCTGGGTATGACGAGGCCTTCATCACGTCCTACCTGAAGTCTGAAAGCGATTCCTACAACCACCCGAATGCCGCTATCGAACCGCGAATTCCGGGCATCTTCCAGTATTACAGCCTGGCCGAGGACGAACTGGCCAAGATCTTTGCCGGCCAATCCACGGCGCAAGCAGGCGCCGACGCGATCGCGGCGGCATGGGAAAAGCTCACCGACCAGATCGGCCGCGACAACCAGATCAAGCTCTACAAGGCCTCGCTCGGCGTCTGACGGGCCACAGCAAAGCTGGTGGCGCGACAGCGCCGCCAGCCCACCAATTCGCATCATGCGGCAAGATGGAATTCTGATGCAGAATACGGCGCAAGCGACAACCGGCGAGAAGTTCGCGGCCGGCTCCAACTCTATCTCGGCCAATCGCAGGACTGCCGGCCGGGCCCTCATCATTGCCGCTTCGGCGGGGCTGGTGGCGATGATCATCGTGCAGTTTCTGCATGTAGTGGGGCTGAGCCCGGTCGGCTTCGCCAATTGGCGGCCGGTGCTCTATGCCTTCGTGGCCTGGGGCGTGGCGCTGGGGGCAGGGCAGGTGCTGGCCAATGGCGAACGCGGCGAACGCGCGCTGTTCGTGCTGCCGGCAGTGCTGTTTACCGTGGCGATGGTGATTTTCCCGACCTTGTTCGGGCTCTACATCGCCTTCACCGACTGGAACCTCAGCTCGTTCACCGGGCAGCGCTTCAATGGCTTCGACAATCTGGTGGCGCTGTTCCACGACACCTCGTTCTGGAACGCGCTGCTCAACATGGTGTTCTACGTGCTGGCGGTGCTGGTGGAATACGCCATTGCCTTTGGGCTCGCCCTGCTGCTCAACGCCGAAATTCGCGCCCGAAAATTCTTCCGAGTGGCGTTCCTGTTGCCCTTCATGCTGAGCCCAGTTGCGGTGAGCTGGATGATCGGCAAGTCCATCATGGAATATCGCTTCGGCCCCGCATCTGTTTTGGCCCGCGTGCTGGGCTGGTCGAGCCCATCGTTTTTTACCTCGCCCTGGATCGCCCGCGTGAGCATCGAGGCGATGGATGCGTGGGTTTCAATCCCGTTCATCATGATCCTGCTGCTGGCTGGCCTGCAGGCGCTGCCCAAGGAGGTGATGGAAGCCTCCAGGATCGATGGCGCCAATGGTTGGCAGCAATTCTGGGAAATGACCTTCCCGCTGATGCTGCCGGTCAGCGTTACCGCCATCATCCTGCGCATCATCTTCAAGCTGAAGCTGGCCGATATCGTGATCAACACCACATCCGGCGGGCCGGGTGGCGCGACGGACACTGTCTCGAGCTTCATCTACCGCGAGTATCGCGATCGCTCCAACGTCGGCTACGGCACCATGCTGGCGATGTTCTACCTGGTGCTAATCATCATCTTCGTCACGGCTCTGCTGAACCTTGCCAGCCGCCGCATCCGGAGGGTGACATGACCATTGTCGTACCCGCCGAAACGACCGCGCACAACGAGACCGCCTTCCGCGCCACGGTGATCATCAGCCGCGTGCTGACCTATGGCGCGCTGCTGCTGTGGGCGTTCATCTGCCTGTTTCCGATCTACTGGACGGTGACCACCTCGATGAAGGTCGCTGTCGATGTCACGCAAGGGCATCTGCTGCCGTGGGGCGATTTCAAGCCCGATTGGCGCGGATGGCGCTCGCTCGGGCTCTCGCCCGATACGATCTTCGGCACCTCGACCGTGCGGTCCGAATTCCTCAGCCGCTTCGGCAACAGCGTCGTCACCTCCATCGGCGCCTCGACGCTGGCGGTGATCATCGGCTCGCTGGCGGCCTATGGGCTGAGCCGGTTCGAATACAAATTCGCCTGGATGCGCAACAAGGACATTTCGTTCTTCTTCCTGTCGCAGTTGATTCTGCCGCCGGTGGTGCTGGCGCTGCCGTTCCTGGTGCTCTATCGCGAACTGGCGCTGCTCGACACCACCGTGGGGCTGATGCTGCTCTATACGCTGACCGTGCTGCCGATCGTCATCTGGATCATGCGCGACCAGTTCGACACCATTCCCATCGAACTCGACGAGGCGGCGCTGGTCGATGGCCTCTCGGTCTGGGGCGCTTTCTGGCACATCATCCTGCCGATCGCGCTGCCGGGGATGGTGGCGGCCTACATCCTCTCGATCGTCCTCTGCTGGAACGAATATTTCTTCGCCGCGCTGCTCACCAGCTCCGACGCCAAGACCCTGCCGGTGATGGTGGCCAGCCAGACCGGCTCGCAAGGCATCAACTGGTGGTCGATGGCGGCGCTCTCGACCACGGCGATTGCGCCGCTCGCCATCATCGGCATTTTCCTCGAGCGCTATATCGTAAAAGGCCTTACGGCCGGTGCCGTTAAGTAGTGTGACGGAACTGCCTTGAATAAAGCGCAATAGGGACTTATAAAGCCCTTTACGTTTTGCACTCGTCTTGCGCGATCTGATCCGCCGGTTCACCGGTAAGCTTGGCTACCCCTGATTTTGTAAACGTTGGGCCGCATCCGCATGTCGTAGGTGCGCCCCTGCCGTGCTTTTGCGGCATCATAAAAAGGTTCTAGTCATGGCTACCAAAGGTACCGTAAAATTCTTCAACACCACCAAAGGCTTCGGTTTTATCGCTCCCGATGGCGGCAACAAGGACGCATTCGTCCACATTTCTGCGCTTGAGCGTTCGGGCATTTCCAGCCTCGACGAAGGCCAGAAGGTCACTTTCGACCTCGAGACCGGCCGTGACGGCAAGGTCTCCGCGACGAACATCACCCTCGTCGACTGATTTTTCGCGGGAAGGCGGCCATCAGGCGGCCTTCCCGTCTTCATCGAAAGGAGCACCCGATGGCAGTAATTGCCTCGCGCGCCCATGCCGAAAGCCGATTTTCGGCCATAGAAAAGCGCCAGCAGAAGGCGCTCGGCGAAGCAGAACAGCGTACCCTCGACATCGACGCCAACACTGTACGGCTCAAGGCCCTGCGCCTTGCCAAGGAATTGGCTGACCGCACTGCTGTCGAGACCAAGAAGGCCGAGACGGCCGAAAAGCTCGCCGCTCGCGTCGCCCGCCGGAAGCCTGCATCGGCCTAAGCTGGCCGAGCGCCGCACCATGCGGCCACCGGCGGGCCTCGCGTTTAAGAGCCTTCCGCTTATCAATAGACCCCATCATTCCCATCCCATCATTCGTCATCCTTGGGTTTAACCCGAGAACCCAGACTTGTGGTGAACACCACCGCAAGCAGTCTGAGCCCTCGGGTCCAGCCCAAGGGTGACGAGGGTGGAGAATCAACAGTGAGGAATGAGCGCTGGGTTGCGAGACCGGCTACTCGGCTGCGCCTACTTCAGCCCGGCAATCGTCAAGCCCTGCAGATAGCGTCCCAGCAGCGATGGGTTCATGAAGCGCAAGCTGTCCTCGATCCTCGCCAGCGAAATTCCCGGCCGCAAAGTCTCGAACCGCTTGAGGGCATCCCTGGCCGCGGGTAGATCGCCCTGGTGCGCGTAATAGACCGCCAGGTCACGATAGGGCCATGAGAGGCCCGGGCGTTCGGCGAGGGCTCGATTGGCAAGCTGTATGGACAGCTCCGGCTGTCCGGCGACGAAATGCGCCAGGCCCATTCCCAGATGCACGTTGAACGAGAACGGATCGAGCGGCGATAGCCGCGCTGAGCGTTCGAAGGCGGCCAGGGCATCATCGGCATTGCCGAGATAAGCTTGTCCGAAACCGCGGCGCATCCACCCCCATGCGTGATTGGGATCGATCACCAACGCCTTGTCGGTGAAAATCAACGCCTGCGCCACGTCGCCGCCCAACTGCATGATGGCCGAGGCCAGCGCCGTCAGCGCCGTGGGATCGTTGCCGGCAAATTGCGATGCTTTGTCGATCAAATTGCGCGCAATTTCACGCTCGATCGTGGCATTCTGTGTCCAATTGTACGCCACCTGTTGCCCATGCGCCCACGCGGCCAGTGCGGCGGCCAATCCGTAGTTTGGCTCCAGTTCCAGCGCCCGGTCCAATAGGGCGATGGCCTCGCGGTTCTCGCCATCATTGTGCGCCCAAAGGTGCGGCATGGCCCGCATCAATAGATCATAGGCTGCAAGGGTGTCGGGCCGCTTGGAGCGGGCCCGCTCGATCTCGACCTGCCGGATCGAGGGTTGCAAGGCGCTCGCAACCAGTGCCGCCATCCTGTCCTGCAGGTCGAAGAGCTCGGTGAACTTGCCATCCACCCGGTCCGACCAGATATGGCTGCCGGTGTCGGTCTCGACCAGCTGCGCCGTGATCCGCACTTTGTCGCCCACCCGCCGCACGCTGCCCTCGACGACATAGCGCACGCCTAGTTCGCGCCCGACCTGGCGCACATCGACCGAACGTCCCTTGTACGAAAAGGCCGAATTGCGCGCGACGACGAAGAAATCCTTGATGCGTGCGAGCGTTGCGGTGATTTCCTCGACCACGGCATCAGCGAAATAGCGCTGGTCCGCCTCGCCGGAAAGATTATCGAACGGCAGCACTACGACCGAGGGACGGGCCGAAACCAGCTGCGCCGGCGTGTTGGCCGGCGCTTGTGCCGTCGGCACCGCCTCGGGGTGCCAGACGAAGATGCGGACGGTTTTCGGAATGTTTTTCAAAACCGTCGGTCCGATATCGGCGAACACCAGGTCGGAGCGGCCGCCGAGATATTCATGCATCCACTTGGTGATTGCCATGCCGCCGGGCGGAGAGAGGCTCTGCACCCGCACCGCCAGGTTCACGCCATTGCCGAAGAGGTCGCCGCCATGCACCAGCACGTCGGCCAGCACGATCCCGGCGCGGACCTGCAGCATGCCGCCGCCGGGCACGCGCACGCGCCTTGAATTGAGCTCCTTCTGGATGGCGGAGACCCAATCGACGGCCGCGATCACGCTGCCGAATTCGGCCAGCAGGCCATCGCCCATGGTCTTGAACACTTTTCCGCCGACACCCTCGATAGTGCGATGGACAAAATGCTCGTAGGTCCGGCGCACGAGGCGCAGGGTCTGGCGTTCATCGTGTTGGACCAGCGTGGAAAAGCCGACAACGTCCAATGAGACGATCGGCACCAACCGGCGCTCGGACTTAGCCATTTGTTTGCGAAGAGCCCCAATACTCGGCGGGTTCATACCACCAACTCGGCGTAGAGACGAGTGCATCGTTCGATTGCGCCAGTAATATTCCGGGAATCGACCTGCGATGCCCGCGCACCATGCCGCGGCATGTTGCACTCCAAAATCACATCCGATTGACGCAGCCGCCGGATGGCACCAATGCTTTCGCGCGATAACTATTTGGGGGCGGCATGGGGCCTTATGTGCTTGTCATCGATCAGGGAACGACATCGAGCCGTGCCATCGTATTTGACGCTGAACAGACTATCGCTGGCATGGCAAAGATGGAGTTCACGCAGCATTACCCGCAGCCCGGTTGGGTCGAGCACGTGCCGGATGAAATCTGGGCGACCTGCCTTTGGGCCTGCAAGGCCGCGATGCGCAAGGCCGGGATCACCGCTGCCGAAATCGCGGCCATCGGCATCACCAATCAGCGCGAAACCACGATCGTCTGGGACCGCGCGACTGGCAAGCCGATCTACAATGCCATCGTCTGGCAGGATCGGCGCACCGCCCCGATCTGCTCCGGGCTGAAAAAACTCGGCCTCGAAAAACAGTTCGCCCGCGCCACAGGGCTGCTGCTTGACCCGTACTTCTCCGGAACCAAGGTCAAGTGGCTGCTCGACAACGTCAAGGGCGCGCGCAAGCGCGCCCAGCGCGGCGAACTGGCGTTCGGGACCGTTGACAGCTTCCTGATCTGGCGGCTGACCGGCGGCCGTATGCACGCCACCGATGCCACCAATGCCAGCCGCACGCTGATGTTCAACATCGAGACCAATCGCTGGGATCCGGGCCTGCTGAAAGCCTTGAATGTTCCAGCGTCGTTGCTGCCCGAGGTCAAGGACAGCGCCGATGATTTCGGGGTGACCGATGCGGACATCCTTGGAGCGCCGATTCCCATCCGCGGCGTCGTCGGCGACCAGCAGGCGGCCATGATCGGGCAGGCGTGCTTCGCCCCTGGCATGCTGAAATCGACTTACGGCAGCAGCTGCTTTGCCTTGCTGAATACCGGAACGGACCTTGTTCGCTCGAAAAACCGGCTGCTCTCGACCATCGCCTATCGGCTCGACGGCAAGACCACCTACGCGCTGGAAGGGGTGATTTTCACCGTCGGTGGCCTGGTCCAATGGCTGCACGACGATATCGGCGTCCTTGACTCCATTTCGGACACCGATACCTTGGCGCTCGCCTCGGATGCGGCGGAGGAAGTCTATATGATCCCGGCATTTACCGGGCTCGGCGCGCCCTGGTGGGACGCCAATGCGCGCGGCGCGGTCTTCGGATTGACCCGAAACACCCGGAAGGCCGAACTAGTCCGGGCGGCGCTCGAGGCAGTGGGCTATCAGACACGCGACCTTGTCGATGCCATGCGCAAGGATTGGAAGGGGGCCCGCGACAATATCGTGCTGCGGGTCGATGGCGGCATGGTCCAGTCGGATTGGACCATGCAGTTTCTCGCCGACATCGTCGATGCCTATGTCGAGCGGCCGACCGAGCGCGAAACCACCGCGCTGGGCGCTGCCTGGCTTGCCGGCTGGAAGGGCGGTGTCTGGCCCGATTCCGACGGCTTTTCGCGCCGCTGGGTGCTCGGCCGGCAGTTTCGCCCCGACATGGCGGCGGGCCGGCGGCAGAAGAAACTCAGGGGTTGGCGTAATGCCGTCAGGCGTACGCTGTCGACGCAATGAAACCTGGTCGCCTCGGCGCGCGTTTGGCTGCAGATTGTTCTAAAGCAACAAGGAGGAAGACATGTTTGCAGATCGCCGGGTTACCGCAATGATCCCCGCCAAGGATTTCGACCGCGCCAAGAAGTGGTATGAGGAGAAGCTGGGCTTCAAGCCCGCGCGCGAAATGGAGGGCGGCGCCAGCTATCAGCTGGCGGGCGGCATGAATATGTTCCTCTACAAATCCGACTTCGCCGGCACGGCCCAGCACACCTTGCTATCGCTCGATTCGAACGATCTTGCCGCCGACATGCGCGACCTGCGTGCCAAGGGCGTGACTTTCGAGGAATATGACTTGCCTGGGCTGAAAACCCAGAACGGCGTCGCCGAGTTCGGGCCGGTCAAGAATGCATGGGTCAAGGACCCGGAGGGCAATATCCTCGGCTTCGTGCAGGGCATGTGAGGGGCGCCGCAGCGCCCCTCGTCTAACGGTCAGGTAGCGGGCTGCACGGCAGCCGGATCCATCCAGATCAGCTCCCACACATGGCCGTCGAGGTCCTGGAAGCTCGTGCCGTACATGAAGCCATGATCCTGGCTCGGCATCCACGGCTTGCCACCCGCGGCCAGCGCCTTTGCCTGCAGGTCCTCGACTTCTTGCCGGCTGGAGCAGGAGAGGGCGTTGAGCACCTCGGTGGTCTGGGTCGCGTCGGCGATCGGCCGGGTGGTAAAATCCTTGAACCGCTTTTCGGTCAGCAGCATCACGACGATGTTCTCGTCGATGACGATCGACGCCGAGTTTTCGTCGGAAAATTGCTTGTTGTGGGAAAAGCCAAGGGCCGCAAAGAAGCCCTTCGAAGCCTCCACGTTCTTGACCGGCAGGTTGATGAAAATCATGCGCATTAAAATTCTCCTCGAATTGCCGGCCCGCAAGGGAGCCGGCGGACAATGACGTTTACCCAGCTACGACGAACGACATGCGTCGGAATCGACAGGCGCTCCGCTTTTTTTTGCTCGCGCCGTTAGATCGCATCCGCATCGCAGCTTTGCACAAATACCGGTTGCCGCCGCTCGCGTCGCCGCCCTATGCAGAGCATAGCAATACTCCTCCCGAGTCCTGCTGAGCACATCACCGACCTGCACCGCACCAGCCCTGAAGGGTGGCGCGCCGCGGGGCTATTCTATTTGGAGACCTTCCGTGTCCGAGGCGTTCGGCCCTCTTACCGGCCCCGTGGCTAACCCTGCAAAGTTCGCAATCCTCGCCATGGCCGTCGGCGCGTTCGGCATCGGCACCGGCGAATTCGCCATCATGGGCCTCTTGCCCAACCTTGCCGCCGATCTCAAGGTTTCGGCTCCGGAAGCTGGCCATGTCATCAGCGCCTATGCGCTGGGCGTGGTCGTCGGGGCGCCGGTGATTTCCATCCTGGCCGCGCGCCTGCCGCGCCGGGCTTTGCTGCTCGGGCTGATGCTGCTGTTCGCGCTCGGCAATTTCGCCAGCGCGATCGCCCCCAACTACTGGTCGCTGACGCTGATGCGCTTCATCAGCGGGCTGCCGCACGGGGCGTTCTTCGGCATTGCAGCGCTCGTTGCCGCCTCGATGGTCCCGGTCACCCATCGCGCCCGTGCCGTCGGCAGCGTCATGGCCGGACTGATGGTGGCCACGCTCATCGGCATGCCGTTCGCGACCTGGATCGGGCAGGGGCTCGGCTGGCGCCCGACTTTTGCCGGCGTCGGCGTGGTCGGCTTGCTGGCGTTGCTGATGATGCTGCGCTTCGTGCCGGTCATTGCCACGGAACCAGGCGCCAGCCCCTTGCGCGAACTGAGCGCGCTGAAGCGCCCGCAGGTCTGGCTGACGCTGGGAATCGGCGCCATCGGCTGCGGCGGCATGTTCTCAGTATTCACCTATATCGTACCGCTACTCACCGACGTGACGCACATTCCCGAGGTCTACGTGCCGCTGGTGCTTGGGCTTTTCGGCCTCGGCATGACCACGGGCAATTCCGTTGGCGCCTATTTTGCCGACAAGGCGCTGATGCCGACCATTGGCGGCATGCTGGCGTTCAACTGCCTGATCCTCGCCGCCATCCCGTTGACCGCACCCGTCGCTCCCAGCGCGCTGGTCAGCGTGTGTCTCGTCGGGTTCAGCGTCGCCATCGCCTCCGCGCTGC
>JAQGKB010000246.1 GCA_028290345.1 Hyphomicrobiales bacterium
GACGGCAGGTCCATATGGGCCACGTAACGCACGTCGGGCTTGTCGATGCCCATGCCGAAGGCGACGGTGGCGACGAGGCAGAGCCCTTCTTCCTTGAGGAAGGCATCCTGGTTGGCGCTGCGCGTCGCCGAGGGCATGCCCGCATGGTAGGGCAGCGCCCGGATGCCCTGCTGGTTCAGCCAATCGGCGATGTCCTCGACCTTGGCACGCGACAGGCAATAGACGATGCCGCTATCGCCGGTGTGCTTGCCGAGAAACGACAGCAATTGCTTTCGCGCGTTGTCGCGCTCGACGATGGTGTAGGTGATATTGGGGCGATCAAAGCTCGTGACGAACACCCGCGCTTCGGCCAGGCCCAGCCGTTCGATGATATCGGCCCGGGTGACCGGATCAGCCGTCGCGGTCAGCGCGATACGCGGAACGCCGGGATAAAGCTCGGTCAGTTGCGACAGTTCGCGGTATTCGGGGCGGAAATCGTGGCCCCACTGGCTGACGCAATGCGCCTCGTCGATGGCAAAGAGGGCGATCTGCACGCCGGACAGCATCTGCTTGAAGCCCGCCGTGGCGACGCGTTCGGGCGCGACGTACAACAGATCGAGCTTGCCTTGCGCCAGTTGCCGGCGCACGTCCGCGGCTTCTTCGGCCGAGAGCGACGAATTCAACGCCGCGGCGTTTACCCCGGCCTGCCGCAGGGCCTCGACCTGATCGCGCATCAGGGCGATCAGCGGCGATACGACGATGCCGACACCGGGCCGGCAAAGCGCCGGCACCTGATAGCACGCCGATTTTCCGGCGCCAGTGGGGAACAGCACCACGGCGTCGCCGCCGCCGGTGACATGGCGCACGACGTCTTCCTGCTCGCCCCGGAACGAGGCGTGACCGAAAACTTCGCGCAGCACGTCGGACGGGTCTTTGGCGAAAATGTCAGGTGCGGGGCTGCTCGGCGCAGGCATGGCTCGTCCTTGAAACGCCAATCCCTCCGAGCGGCGTGCGAGTCGGATGCAGAGGGTGATTTGACAGTTGCTTGGACCACGCCAAACCCGAATTCGCAAGACTTGCACCGCGGCAAGCCCATCAAAAAGCCTCGCCGAACGAACCAGATGGCCCCGTTCGGCGTTGCGCAAGAGAGGTAGAAGAAGATCGGGGCCGCAGTTTGCCCAATTTTCGGCAGCACTATCTCGATCCAAGCAGGAGAAAATGTTCATGAAGATCGCTCAGGTTGCCCCGCTTTTCGAACGAGTCCCACCAAAGCTCTACGGAGGAACCGAGCGTGTCGTTTCATATCTCACGGAAGAACTGGTGCGTGCCGGCCATGACGTGACGCTGTTTGCCAGCGGCGATTCGATTACTGCGGCCGAACTGGTTCCCTGCTCGGAAACGGCGCTGCGGCTCAACCCCGAAGTGCGCGACGGATTCCCCTATCATGTGTTGATGCTGGAGAAGGTGCTGCAGCGGGCGGACGAGTTCGACGTGCTGCATTTCCACACCGAGCTGCTGCATTTCCCGCTGATCCGCGCACTAGGGCATCCGGCGGTGACAACCCTGCATGGGCGGCTGGATCAGCCCGATCTGGTGCCGTTCTACACCACGTTTCGCGACGCGCCGCTGGTTTCGATTTCGGACAATCAGCGCGATCCGATCCCCGGGCTGAATTGGGCCGGGACCGTGCATCATGGCCTGCCGGCGGACCTGTTGCCGTTCAATGCGCATGGCGATGGCGGATATCTGGCGTTCCTCGGGCGCATCTCGCCCGAAAAAGGGCCTGATCTGGCGATAAGGATCGCTGCAGAGACCGGGCAGCCGTTGAAGATCGCCGCGAAAATCGCGGACGAGGATCGGCCATACTGGGAAACCGTTGTCGAGCCATTAGTGCGGGCACACCCCAATGTCGAGTTCATTGGCGAAGTGAGCGAGGAGCAGAAGGCCGATTTCGTTGGCCGCGCGCGCGCCGTGCTGTTCCCGATCAGCTGGCGCGAGCCGTTCGGCTTGGTGATGATCGAGGCGATGGCCTGCGGTACGCCGGTGATTGCCTTCCAACGCGGCGCCGTGGCCGAAGTAATGGAACATGGCGTAACCGGCTTTGTCGTCGAGACCGTCGAGGAAGCCGTCGAGGCGGTTGGCAAACTGGACCGGCTCGACCGCAGAGCCATTCGCAGGACATTTGAACGCCGCTTCACGGCAGAACGCATGGCACAGGGATATGTAAGCGTCTATCGCGACCTTCTGGACGGCCGGGAGCGGCAAATCCGTCCGGCAGACGCCGATGCAGCCCTGCGAGTCGTCGCTTTCAGGAGATAGTTTTTTGCAGCCTGCAGCTACCGACGACGGCCTCGGAATCCCGATGGCCGGCATCATTCCGGCTTCCGTTTCCCTGCAGGAACGGCGGACGCGAACGCTTAAGCACGGCGACAGCTTTGCCGTATTCGACCACAATGGCGATGCCCTGTCCGGTCCGGGCCGCCCGGAAGGAATCTTTCATCGCGACACCCGGCACCTCTCGCAACTCTACCTGACGCTTGGCGGCAAACGGCCGCTGTTGCTCAGTTCGACCATGCGCGACGACAACGCCACGCTGACCTGCGATCTAACCAATCCCGATTTCGGCGAACCGGGAAAGATCGAGCTGGAGCATGACCTCATTCACATCCGCCGCACGCGGTTCCTGTGGCAGGCAAGCTGTTTCGAACGGCTGGCAGTCCGCAATTTCGACGAGCTTCCACACCGAGTCACGCTGCAACTGTGGTTCGCATCCGATTTTGCCGACATCTTCGAAGTCCGCGGCAGCCGGCGCCCGCAGCGCGGTACGCTGCACCCGCCGGTGCTGGACGAGGATCGGGTTGAGCTGGCCTATACCGGGCTGGACGATCAGCGCCGGGAAACCCTGCTGCTGTTCCACCCCAGGCCCAACCATCTGACCCCGAACTGCGCCACCTTCGATCTCGAAATGGCGCCGGGCGAAGTCGTGGCGGTTTTCATCGAGGTGCACTGCGGCGGGCAGACCAACGTCGCCGCAGGTCCCGCGAGCTTTTTCCGGTCGATGCGCGACGCACGCCGTGCGCTACGGACGCTTTCGTCGCGAGCCGCCGGGATTTCGAGTTCCAACGAAGTGTTCAACGAGACGGCCCGCCGGTCGATTGCCGACCTTTACATGCTGATTACGGAAACGCCGAACGGGCCCTACCCCTACGCCGGCATTCCCTGGTTCAGCACGGTGTTCGGGCGTGACGCGTTGATTACGGCGCTGGAGACGCTCTGGCTCGATCCATCGATCGCAAAAGGCGTACTCCTGCATCTCGCGGCCAACCAGGCCGACAGGGTCGACCCCAGCGCCGACGCCGAGCCGGGCAAGATTTTGCACGAAATGCGCAGCGGCGAGATGGCCGAACTGGGCGAAGTACCGTTCCGGCGCTATTTCGGCAGCGTCGATTCTACTCCGTTGTTCGTCATGCTCGCGGGGGCCTATCTCGAGCGCACTGGCGATCTCTCCTCGATCCGCACCCTTTGGCCGAACATCGAGGCTGCATTGGGCTGGATCGATAATTATGGCGATTGCGATGGCGACGGCTTCATCGAATATACCGCCCGGCCCGCCGGCCTCGCCAATCAGGGCTGGAAGGACAGTTCCGATTCCGTCTTTCACGCCGACGGGGTACTGGCGAGAGGCCCGATCGCCCTCGTAGAGGTGCAAGCCTATGTCTACGCCGCCTGGCGCTCGGCGGGGCGGATGGCCGCCGAATTGGGCGATACCGACCGGGCCAACGAACTCAACCGCCGCGCCGACGCGCTACGCCGGCAGTTCGATGAAAAGTTCTTCGACGAAGAGCTTGGCACCTATGTGCTGGCGCTCGATGGCGAGAAGCGGCCGTGCCGGATCCGGACATCGAACGCCGGGCACGCTCTCTTTGCCGGCATCGCCTATCCGGAGCGAGCCAGCGCCGTGGTCGCGACCCTGATGAGCCCGACATCGTTCTCCGGCTGGGGCGTGCGCACCTTGGCCTCGACCGAGGCACGCTACAATCCGATGAGCTATCACAATGGCTCGGTGTGGCCGCACGATAATGCCATGATCGCCTCCGGGTTCGCCCGCTATGGCTTCCGGCGGCAGGCCGCGCGCATCTTCGAGGGGCTGTTCGCCGCTGCGGTGCACATCGATCTGCGACGCTTGCCAGAGCTGTTCTGCGGCTTCCCGCGCAAGGGCGGGCAGAGCCCCACCTCCTACCCCGTCGCCTGCTCGCCGCAAGCCTGGGCGGCAGCGGCGCCGCTCTCGCTGGTGCGATCGTGCCTGGGGATCACCTTCGATACGGAGGCGCTGCAGATTACCTTCGATCACCCGGTGCTGCCGGATTTCCTCAACGAGGTGGTGCTGCAGCACCTCGCGGTCGGCGGCGGCCGAATGGATGTGGCGGTGAGGCGGGCCAATATCGACGTGGCCGTGCACATCCTGGCCCGGCGCGGGCAAGTACGGGTGCTGACCAAGAACTAGTAGGGCCCGACGCTTTCCTGATAGGCCGGCGGCAGAATCACGGCAGGCTCTTCCTCCTTGACGGGCGGCGCCAGTCGCAAGGCGGTGAGAAGGATTGCCCGTTTTTGCGTATTGCTGCCGCGGCCGCCCGCTTCAAATGAGATGGCATCGGGCAAATCGAGCTTCACCTCGAGAAAGCCTGTGCCCAAGTGGACGATCTCCGCGGGGATCGCAACCGTCATGGCGCGGGCCGGGCCCTCGGAGTAGACCAGCGTATCGAGCAAAACATCGTTGACCGAGACGGCCACCCGTTGTGAGGTGGTATCGTCTTTCACCACCGGTTTGAGCGTCAGCGTCAATTCAAGCGCCCCCGTCCGCGGGGGAATGGCAAGACG
>JAQGKB010000255.1 GCA_028290345.1 Hyphomicrobiales bacterium
GTATTTAGGTGGTGGGCTCGGTATTCCCAAGCGGCATAGGGTCAGCGCCTTGAAAAATCCTGTCACACTTCTCAGTTTATGTGGACGCTATGCCCCTGTGGTGCTAATGCGAATTTCAGGCGAGGAGGCGCCCAGGATGGAGAAGGTTTTTCAGGTGACCCGACGAACGTAGTTCGCCGAAAAATTCGTCCTTTTGTCTTTCGTCAGGACCAGTCACATGATTGCCCCCTCCGTGCCTGCTGCAGAACCTGCAGCGCCTCCGCAACTGCGCGTCCCGGTGACCCGTTTCGCTACCGACCAAGATGATCAATGGATCGAGGAACTGCAGGCGATAGCCTTCGGTCCCGGGCGTTTTGCGCGCACCGCGTTCCGCGTCCGCGAGCGCTTCCCGATCGACAAAAGCCTGACGCTGGTGGCCGAAGTCGACGGCACGCCGTGCGGCTCGGTATGGATGACCCCGATCAGCGTCGGCGGCATCGATGGTTACCTGCTCGGGCCGTTGGCGACGCATCCGAATTTCCGCCGGCTCGGTGCGGGCAAGATGTTATGCCGCAACGTGGTGAAGCTGGCGCTCGGTCGCGGCGAGGGCAAATTCGTGCTGCTGGTCGGCGACCAAGATTATTACATGCTGCTGGGCTTCGAAAAGACCCAGCACGGCGCGATCCAGTTCCCCGGCCCGGTCGATCCGCAGCGGGTCTTGCTGGTGTCGCCGGATCCGGCCTTGGCGCAAAGCCTCGCTGGGCCGATCGCAGCCTTCGGCGCCGGCAAGACCGCCTGAGACAAACGCCCGTCCGGATTGAAACGGATGGGCGACCGGTCTATTCCTGCAACTTCATTTGTTTGGATAGGCTGCAGTGCTTGTTGACGACGGATTGATTGACCGGATCACCGAACGCCTGTTGCCGCGTCCCGAGATCTTGGAACTGGACGGGGAGTTCCTGCCCGACTGGATGCCGGACGAGCCGTTCGCCCGCCCCCCAGTGCCAGCAGCCGTGTTGATCGCGCTGGTCCGGCGCGAAGCCGCCTATACCGTCTTGTTCACCGAGCGCGCTTCGACGCTGCGTTCGCATTCGGGGCAAGTGGCCTTTCCCGGCGGCAAGATCGATACCGAGGACGCAGGGCCCGGCGAAGCGGCGATTCGCGAGGCGTTCGAAGAAGTGTCGCTGCAACCCGAGGATGCCCGCGTCATCGGGTACATGCCGCACTATTTTACCGGTACCAACTATCTGATCACGCCGGTGGTGGCCGTGGTTGAGCCGACGCTGCCGTTCGTCGCCAATCCCAACGAGGTCGATACCGTGTTCGAGGTGCCGCTGCCGATGGTGGCGCGCATCGAGAGCTATGGCACCTTTCGCATCCGCCGGAACGGCCGGGAGCACACCAGTTGGCAGATCGATCACGAGGGGCATCTTATCTGGGGCATCACCGCAAATCTGACACGGCGGTTCCGCGACATGGCGCTGGCGGGAGAGCAATTTTGAGCGCCGAAGCGGCTCGTGAACGACTGCGAACCGCCGCCTGGCTACTGCGCGACGAGACACGTGCCATCTTCGAACTATTGGAAGGCGCTGCAGGGCGCACGCGGGCCGTGGGTGGGGTGGTGCGGGATACGCTGCTCGGCCGGGCCGGCGAGGCGTTCGATATCGATTTTGCCACAGAATTGCTGCCCAACGATGTGATGGCGCGGGCGCAGCGGGCCGGGATTGCCGCTTACCCCACCGGCATCGAGCACGGCACCATTACGCTGCGCGTCGGCAGCGAGACCGTCGAAGTCACCACCCTGCGCGAGGATGTCGAAACCGACGGACGGCACGCCGTGGTCAAATTCGGCACCGACTGGCGGCGCGATGCCGAGCGGCGCGATTTCACCCTCAACGCGCTCTACGCCGGCATGAATGGTGAGGTTTTCGATCCGCTGGGCGGGCTGGAGGACTGTCTGGCGCACCGGGTGCGCTTCATCGGCGATCCGGACCAGCGCATCGCGGAAGACCGGTTGCGCGTCTATCGCTTCTTCCGTTTTTCGACCAGCCATGGACAGGCATCCGAGGGAAAATTCGATCCCGAGGGGTTGGCGGCCTGCCGCAGGGCCGCCGGATCGCTCGGTGGGCTTTCGGCGGAGCGGGTCGGGGTGGAAATGCGGCGACTGTTATCGATGCCCAAGATCGCGCCGACGCTGGCGACGATGGCGGATGCGCAGATCCTCGCTTTCCCGGCTGCGGCGTTCGATATCCTGGCGGGCTATGAACGGATTGCTCGTCCGACCCTGGCCGGGCGCCTCGCCATTCTCATCGATGCGACCAATGCAAAGGCCGTGCAGGCTGCGTGGCGCCTTTCCAACGAAGAGATCGATAGCGCTGTGCGTGTGCTCGGGGCGGCGGAGCTTTTGCGCGCCAAGAAGCTCAACGCAGCGGTCTACCGCTTTCGCGATCTGCTTGACGACGGGCTCGCCCTCGCCACGCTCAAGGACGGTTGGGACGACCATGTCCGTACCGAAGTCCGCTCTTACATCGAACTGCTGCTGGCGCAGCCCCCCTGGCGCTTTCCGGTCTCGGGCAATGATCTGATCGAACTCGGCCTCCGGCCCGGCAAGGAGTTGGGGGTTGAGCTGGCTCGGCTGGAGCGCCTGTGGATCGAGAGCGGGTTCATGCTCGATCGCGAGGCGCTGCTCGGCAGGGTGGGGGACGAGAGTCTGGGCCCGGAGCCCGCTCGTCGGCCATCTGCGTAGCCACCTGTGCTGCGGATAGAGAAGGAACTCAGGGGGTGTTACGACGCCCTTTCAACAATCCGCTCCTTGATGCGATCGATCATTTCGGGGCGAATCACGGTTTCCCCATGCACGGTGCGCAGGTGCTCGGCCTCGCGGCGCACAATTTCGGCGGTGTCCTCGGCTTCTGTGTGCCAGGTGCAGCCAGGAACGAGGGCCCCACAGTCAAAGCGCTTCATCTTGTCCTCCCTTTG
>JAQGKB010000295.1 GCA_028290345.1 Hyphomicrobiales bacterium
ATGTTAAGCGCATCGCCGGCGCTGCCAGTGGCGGTGACCTGCCCGCCGCCCACATCGAACCGGATATTGTCCATGGTCACGGTCTTGCCGTTCACCGCCAGCGCCGCAGGCGCCGCCAATTTGGCCGAGAGCGTGCCCTGCTTCAGAGTCGCCTGATCCAGAGCCAGCCGATAACCCTGCCCCAGCGGCGCAAGGCTCCCGTTGACGGCAATATCCGTGTTGGTCTTGAGGCTGGCCATGGCGGCGAAGGCAGTGGTCTGGCCCGTGCGCGTCGCCTTGGCGGTGAGCGTTGCGACGTCCACGCTGGCTGCCGAAATATTGCTGCCCGTCGCACTGCCATCGACTACCGGCACGCCGAAGAGATCGGCTAGGCTCGCCTGGATGTCGGCGGCGCCGACCGTGACATCGGCGGCGTTGAAATTGCGCACCGTCGCGCTGATCGAGGCGTTCTGCTTGCCGCCGGCGACGTTGAGTGCGATATCGGCGTTCGCCGCGCCCGTCGCCTTGACCAGCACCAGCGCCGCCGCGGTGGTCACATCGGAGGCCGCGAGCTTCAGTTGCCCCTCATAGAGCCCGTCCTTGCGTTGCGTCAGGTCGCCGGTGATGCTGGTGCCGCCAGCGGTGAAATTCAGCGCCGAGAGGTGTTTTTGCGTATCATCGACGGTGATGCCCGACGCCAGCGCCACCTTGAAGCCGTCGAGGAACGCGCCGCCGGTGAGGTTGCCGTTCAGTGCGCCTTTGGCCAGCGTGCCGGCAAACCCGACCGCCCCGTTCTGTAGCGTCCGCCCGGCCAGCGACCCGGCCGGGACCGTGGCATCGAGGTTGAACGCGATGTTCCCCTGCTGCCCCTTGGCACTGCCGGCGACCGACAGCGCGCCCTTCGCCTGCGGCGTCAGCAAGCCCAGATCTGCAAGATCGAAATTGAAGGTGAAATTGGCCGCACCCGTCGCAAAACTGCCGTCCGCCCGCAAGTCGACCTGTGGGTTGGCAATGCGGAACTGCCGCGCCTGCAGCCCGGTGTCGTTGCGTGCCACCCCGCCCGTCAGCCGCACCTGCCCGGCCAGCACGCGGTCGGCCACCTCGTTGGCAATGCTGAGGTTAGTGCCCGTCCCGTCGAGCGCCAGATCGAAGCCGCCGACCAGCGGGCTGATCGTGCCCTTGGCGCTAAGGTCGAGCGCACCCGAAAGATTGCGCCCGGCGACGCCGGAGAATGGCGCCAGGCTCGTGGTCTTGATCGCGACATTGCCGTTGAACACCGCCTTGTCGATGCTGCCGTTCATATCCAGCGACAGCGCTTTGCCGGCGAGGCGCAACTGCGCCAGCTGCACCGGCTGCCCGGCATTCCACAGCCCCGCCACGCCAAAGCCGAGGCTGTCGCCCAAGGCGGCCTGCACGTCGGCGCTCTTGGCGGTCACCCCATCCACCACGCCATCGCCATTGAAGGTGATGCGCCGTTGCGCGGGCTTGTCGAGATTTGCGGCGACGCCGGTAGCCGTGACCTGCACGGTCTTTGCGGCCAGCACCGCGTTTTCAAACCCGGTAAGCAGCAGCTTGCCACTCCAGGCTTGCGCGCTGGCTCCGCCGTAATTCACCGCCAGTTGCGCGCCGTCGATCCGCGTATCGGCACCGGCCACCGGCAGTACCGCTTTCTGGCCGGCGGGCGGGGTGACTGAGCCGTTGACCGTCAGGGCCGTCAGGAACCAGTCCGGCCCGGTGGCGCCGCTGGCGTTGAGCGTCAATTGTCCGCCGGTCAATTGCAGTGCGTTGATGGCGATGCCACCCGCTTTCGGCAGCAGTGCATCGGCCGTCAGCGCCGTCTCCGCGCCGAAGAAATCGTGATAGGCCGGGGCCACGAGATCAGCGATCGGTCCGCGCAGATCCGTGCGGATGGCAAAGCCCGCCGCCGCCTGGTTGACGGTCGCGACACCAGTCAGCGCCCGCTTGCCGCCGGCATCGAGCGTCAATTGCGTCTTGAGGTTGGCGACAGGTCCCGAGCCGGTGAGGCTCAGATGCACGTCCGGCCGGCCCGCGATATCGAGCAGGTTGGCGATCATGCCATCCTTGGGCTCGGTGACGGTCAGCGCGAGGTCGATGTTCGTCGTGTCCTTGGCGTATTTGACCGCGAGGTCCAGCGCCCCGCCCGGCCCGTCGAGCCGCTTGATCGCCAGCGTGGAATCGAGTGATCCGCCATCCAGCGTCAGGCTGCCGTTGACCGAAATCTGCGAGCCGAGCCCGAAAACCTGCTCGCCAAAACTGACCTTTGGGACGCTCAACTGCTTGAGGATCACCGCGACTGGCAGTTGCGGCACTTCGAGGCCCTTGGCCTCGGGCGGCGGCAGGTCGGCAACGCCACCCACCGGCTTTGGATTGCGGATGACGTCGATCTCATCGGCCGAAAGCGTATTGATCTCCAGCCGGCCGGTGAACAGCGCCCCCTGGTTCCAGTTGATTTTCGCTTTACTTACCCGCAGCCAAACGCCTTCGGCATCCGAAATGGTGATCTCGTTGATCGAGGCATCCGACGACAGTACGCCATCGATGTTGGAAATGCGGATCTGCCGCTCCGGCGTCGACAGTCGATCCTGCACGAAGCGCAGGAACAGCGACTTCTGCTCGTCCGGAGTGCCTTGCGCCAAGGCGATCAGCGGCACCGCCACCAAGAGGGTGATGCCGAAGAGAATGAGGCCGATCAGCCGCTTGATGGGGAGCTTTTTCAAAACGCCTGCCCCAGTCCGAGATAGATCGCGTAGTCCGGATCGCCGGCGCGCTTGTTGAGCGGCACGGCAAAATCCAGCCGCAGCGGTCCGAGGCCGGTATAGTAGCGCAATCCGACGCCCGCGCCGACGCGTAAATCCGCAAGGCCGGGGAAGGTGTCGGCAGCGACGTAGCCGCCATCGACGAACGCCACCGCGCCAAACGTATCGTTGATCTTCATTCGCCCTTCGGCCGACGCCTCGAGCAGGTAGCGCCCACCGGTCACCGTGCCGCCGGGACCGGCCACGCCGATGGACTTGTAGCCATAACCGCGCACCGAGCCGCCGCCGCCGGCAAAGAACAGCTTGTCGGGCGGTATTTGATCGAGCGAGGGGCCGAGCAGCGCCCCGGCTTTGACCCGGCCGGCGAGGACGAACTTGTCGTGATCGCCGAAACCGAAATAGGCCCGCCCTTCCGCCGTCGCCCGCAACTGCGGATTGCCGAAATAGAATTCGTAGAACGGTTCGACCGTCGCGTTGGCATAAAACCCGTGCGCGGCATCGGTCGCCTTGTCGCGGCTGTCATAGGTTGCACTGCCGAAGACGCCGGCGAGCGCAAAATTGCGGATGCCGAAGCTGTCCTCGAAATAGGAGCGCTGCGCCTCGACATCGCCCTCGAACGAAATCTGGTCGGTGAGCGAGTGGTTGAGCCCGACCTTTGCCGAAGCCGAAGTCTCGGTATAGGTCGGCACGATTTCACGCGCCGCCGCGACATTGGCGATAAAATCGGTATCCGGCGTCAGGATGCCCGGCTTCTTGAAGGTAGCGCCCAGGGCATAGTTGAACTTGGCGGCATCGATCGGCAAGGCGATGCCCGAGACATTGGCATCAATGCGCAGGCTTTCGGCCTGCCCGAAGAGATTGCGTTGCAACCAGTAGCCCTCGGTGCCCAGCCCATCGACCGTCGAAAACGTGGCACCGACGCCGAACCGGTGCAGCGGCAGTTCTTGCACCGCGACATTGAACGGCAGCAGCCCGTTGGTGCCGATAAAATCCGCCTCGGCGATGCGCTCGGAGCGGAACACCTCCAGCCGCATCAGCCGCTTGTCCGCCAATGCGACATCATCCGGATCGTATTCCTTGCCCGGCACGAGCCCGGTCTGTCGCGCCACGAACGCGGGATCCATGTTCTGCGCACCGTTGACGGTTACCGCGCCCACCGCGGCCTTGCGGCCCGGATCCATGCTGATGTTCACATCGACGCTGTTGGAGGCATGATCAGCTACGACATCGCGGCGGGCGACCTTCGCCTTGGCGTAGCCCTGCTGCCGCCAGGCATCGATCTCGATCTGCTCGGCCTTGAGCACGCTGCTCGAGCGGGCAATTTGTCCGGCGGCAAATCCCTGGTCGACAATGCTCGGCACCTGATCGTCCGGCGCTGTAGCCGGTGGCGCACGGTTGGCGATCTGCAAGCGGCGAAAATGGAACAATGGCCCCGGCTGCACCATGACGCGCACCGGCACCGGATCGGGCAGGTTCGCGTCCGGCGCTATCGTCGTGGCTTCGCGGCCGCCGATCAGGATATTGACCGTGCCGCCATAATAGCCCTGGGAATAAAGCGCCTGCGTGATCCGCCGATAATCGCCGCCCGCCTTGGCCAGCAGCCCGGCGGCGCCGGAGGCCGGAGTGTCCTTGCCTGCCCACAGATCGGATGCATTGCGGATCGCCGTATCGAGATCGCCCTTGGCGCCAGAGGTCGAGAAGTCGAGCTTATAGTGCTGCGGATCGCTGAGCACCGCGGCCGCATCCTGCTGCCTGGCGTCCTCGAACAGCTTGATACCGAATATGTCGAAAGCAAAAGCCGGCGACGCCGAGGCGACCACCAGTGCCAGAGCCCCGATGCGACTAACTACGCGAACACAACCCAATAGTGGCAGACGTCCCTGTGCTTGACGCTTCCGTTTGCCTCAACCGCAACTTGCGGCGGCGACCCCATACTCGTCCTTAAAGACAAATATCCCGTTCACGGCTCGAAACTGCATTGCCAATGCCCGCCATCCTCGCCGTCACATTAGCCGACCGAATCTGGCAGGCATGTGGCGGCAAAATGGCAGGGCCGGCAAAATGGTTCCGCGCTCAGGCGCGCTTGACCCGCTGGATGGCGCCCGCTTGCGGGTCATAGCCACGCGCCGCCAAGGCAAAAGCCACGATGGTGCAGCCAACCACCACTGCAAGGGAAATCCAATTCATCTTGCCATAAGCGGTGAAGCGTATGAGTTCGACCGCATGGGTGAACGGGTTGATCTCGGACAGCCAGAAGACGACATCGGCCCCGGCCTCGCGCAGCTTCCACAAGGGGTAAAGCGCCGGGGACAGGAAGAACATCGGGAATACCACGAAGTTCATCATCCCGGCAAAGTTCTCGATCTGCCGGGTATAGACCGAAACCACCAGCCCGATCGAGCCTAGCATCAACCCGGCCAGCACGACGGCCGGGATCATCAGCAGGCTGCCCCAGCCTGGGAAGCTGATGCCGAAGAGCCAGGCCAGCAGCAGGAAGGCATAACACTGCAGCAGCGCCAGGATCGTCGCCGCGGTGATCTTTGCAAACAGCAGGAAACCGCGCGGCAGCGGGCTCACCAGCATCACCCGCATCACCCCGGCCTCGCGGTCATAGACCATCGACAGCGCCGACTGCATGCACTGGAACAGGATAACGATCCCCATCAGCCCCGGCAGGATATATTCCTGGTACGGCGTATAGGTCTCGTAGGGATCGATGATCGAGACGCCGAGCAGGTCATGCAGCCCCGTGGCGAACACCAGCAGCCACAGCGCCGGCCGCACGATGGCCGAAATCAGCCGCTCGGTCTGGCGCAGGAACTTGGCGATCTCGCGCCAGATGACTGCATAAAGACCGAGCCACAAATGGCGAAAATTTACTGACACTTATGCTCCGGCTCATCCTGACCAAGGGTATCGAGATTGTTGGTCTGGTGCAGGAACCCCGGCATTGGCGGCGCGGCGATCACCGCATTGTCGGTGGCCAGTACCATCGGTTGCCGCAACTGCCCATCCCACGACCGGAAATTGAGCGCATAGCCCTTCGAGCCGTCGAGCCTCAGGTCGGGGCTGCGCAGATAGGCGTCGATCTTGCTCGGATCGGAGATATCGGGCGCCCGGCCATAGGCATCGGCGACCGCCTTGGCGGCGATCCAGGTGCTCCAGTCGGAGCCGCTCATTTCGCGGCGCCGATCGGTCGCCTTGAGGAAGCGCGAGGTCACCTGCGTCGCCCCGTCGCGATCCCACGACCAGTGCCATTCCGCGGGCACCAGCCCCGCCGTACCGACCACCGGCCGCGGCAGCTGCGTGGCGTAAGGCAGGTAGCGCCCGTATTCGCCATCCGAATCGGCAATGAAGATCACGTCGTAGTCGATGCCGCCGGTGACCAACAGCGCGTTATTGTTCTCCTGGCTGTCTGGCGTGCGGCTCAGGGTGAAATTGCGCGTATCGACGACGTTCAGCCGCAGCCGGCCGGCCGAGGCCTTGAACGCATCGGCGACCACCTTGTCGCGCGGCGACGGGCCCTGCAACACCAGTACCTTGTTCCAGTTGCGGGTGCGCAGATACTGCACCAGCGCATCCTGCGCCATGCGGTCGGAAGCGGCGGTGTGCACCAGGTTCGGATAGCACCGGTTGCGCAGGTAATCGGCATGGGCCGAGGCGTTGATCAGCGTCACCGGCAGATCCTTGGTCTGCGCGGCGAGCTGGTCGACCATGTCGTCGGGCAGGTCGAGGATGATGAAGCGCTCGCCGGCCGCCGCCATCGCCTTTGCCTTGGCGACGAGGTCGGCAAGGTCCGCCGCCTTCTGCGCATCGAGGCTGAGCGTAAAGCCATTGGCACCGGCGACGATCGCCTCGTCGGAGAGCCCGATCTGCGCCCCAGTGATAGGATCATCCGGCGGCGAGATCTGGATGTTGGTGAAGGTCAGGTTCGCCGCATTGCGCGGATCGTTGGTGAGGCCGAGATAGCCGACCTTGACCTGCTTGGCCGGGGCGTTGGCGGCCGCAGCGTTGGTGCTCGCCGCCGGCAGCTTGACCTTGGCCTCGGCGCCGCCGGCGGCGGCCAGCACCGCCAGCGCCACCCCCGCCAGCAATTTGGCTGGGCGTCCGCTAGTCATCGATCTGCACGCTATGCGGGGTGCGCCCCACCGGAATGGATTTAATCGGCTTCATCGAGGCCATATCGACGATGGTGATGTCGTCGCTGAGACCGTTGGTGATGATGGCGGTCTTTTCGTCCGAGGTGAGATCGACGCCCCAGGCCCGCTTGCCGACCAGCACATAGGACAAGACCTTCTTTGTCTTCGTATCGACGATGGCGATGTGGTTGGCGCGGCCGAGCGTGATGATGACCTTGCTGCCGTCCTTGGTGATCGCCATGCCGACCGGCGTCACATCTTCCTCGCGAAAGCCGGGCGGAACGAACGTCAGTTGGTCGGTGACCGTATTGGTGGCGCGGTCGATGACGTCGACTTCGCTGGAGAGCTCGCACGAGACCCAGAGCTCCTTGCCATCGGGCGTTACGACGAACCGGCGCGGGCGCGTGCCCACCACGATGTTCTTGGTCACCGCCTTGCTCGGAAGATCGATGACGTGCACCATGTCGGCGACTTCTGAAGTCGCATAGAGGGTCTTGCCGTCGGATGCGGCCAGGATGCCTTCCGGTTCGGCGCCAGTCGGAACGTCGAGCACCGAGACCTTGCTGGCGATATCGATCGCCTCGATCCGCGAATCCTCCTCGTCCGAGACGTAAACCTGCTTTTCATCGGCCGAGAGCTCGAACATTTCCGGGCTGGGGCCGGTGGGAATGCTGTCGACCACCTCGAGCTTGCCCATATCGATCACATCGATCGAATCGTCATCGCCGCAGGCCACGTAAAGCAGTGTATGCGCCTTGTTGAAGTGCATATCGCGCGGGCGGTGCGAGGTCTTGATGCTCTTGATGATTTCGTATTGCGGGTTGAGCACCAGCACCTCGTTGCTCTTTTCGTTGGAAACGAAAATGAGGCCGGTGCCAGCCGCCTGGGCCGGCAAGACGTAACTCACGGCTGCCAGAAGGGCCGTGGCGCAAAGCAGGGAAAAACGCTTGATCATCATCAGTTTACTATGATTTTGCCTTTGAGGCCCTTGTTCTCGAACCCAGGCGAATAGAACGCATAGGCGCCCGGGCGGATGGGCATGAACTGGATCTGGATGGTACCCGCCGCTCCGAATTCGATGCTGTAGAGGCTGGTGGTGTGCGTCACCATGTCGTTGGCGACGATCTGGTTGATCCAGGAGTTCTGGAACAGTTCCGGCGCCATCACCTGGATGCCCTCCTCCGCATCGTCGCAGCTGATGGTCCAGAAATAGTACTTGCCGGTCTCGAGCTCATAATCGGTGACCGAGTACTTGAGATTGACCGTGTCGATCTTGAGTTCGGGCAGCCGCACGGGGTTCGAGGCCAGGTTTCCCTTCGCCAGCACTGGGCGCACGACGAGTGCGCTGGCGCCGGCCGCGAGGGTCAGCATTGCGGATCGTCTGGTAGGCATCTTGGCTCCGTCTGGTCCCCGGCGCAGATCGTTGCCAAGGGCGTCATTTCGTTGGTCAATGTGATGATCCGACCGCCACATGCCCATAGCAACACAGCTTGTGCAATACTCAATATTGTGATGGCTAATGAGCCCGGATGATACCGATTTGGCATCAAAATTTTCATACAATTCGGGTGGAACAAACATGCGTAGCGTCGCTCCTTACTCGCGTTTTCGGCGGCTGCTGGC
>JAQGKB010000306.1 GCA_028290345.1 Hyphomicrobiales bacterium
ATAGCTCCAGATTTGGCGCACGAAGGACGCAACCGAGGTCTTGCCATTGGTGCCGGTGACGGCGACGGTGGTCTGCGGCTGCGGCGCAAAGCTGCGCGCGGCGGCGCGGGCATAGGCCGCGCGCACATCATCGACCACCACCACGGGAACGCCCAGATCGGCTTTCGACTTGCGGTCGGTGACGATCGCCAGGGCTCCCCGCCCGACCGCGGCCATCGCGAAGCTATAGCCGTGGGTCTTGGCGCCGGGCAGCGCGAAAAACGCCTCGCCGGCCACAATCGCGCGGCTGTCGGCGTTGACGCCGATGACATTGGGAAGACCGCCAGGAATGCTCGGTTTGGCGCCCTCGAGCAGGTCGTAGAGAGAATATGGCAATCCCGCGATCCTTTGGCGCCGTACCCAGCCGTTCCCGGCATGGGCTAGTGGTAGTGTGAACGTGGTTCCGGCCGAAGCCAAGTCACGCTCGGTTGAAGAGCCCATGAAACCGCTAGCGCAATTCCACAGGAGTGAGTTCGCTGTCTAGCATAACGCTGTAATCGGGCGCTATTCCCAACATCGGCGCTGCCTGTTGCACAATCCGGCCCGTGATTTCGCCAGCATTCCAGCCTGCCGTATCGCCGGTCTGCGGATTTTCACGATGCGGCTGATCGATCACTACGATCATCGCATATTTCGGATTGTCCATCGGGAAGGCTGAAGCAAAAGCATTAAAATTGAGATTAGACGAATAGCGTCCGTTGACAACTTTTTCCGCCGTTCCAGTCTTGCCGCCGATGCGATAGCCGCTGGCGAACTTCTCGGCGCGCGAGCCCGAACCCTCCAGCGCATTGAGCCGCATCAGATAGCGGATCAGCATGCTGGTGTGTTCCGAGACCAGGGGCTGGTACATCGCCTTGGCCTGCGCATCAGTGCGCTTATAAATGGTTGGTGGCACGTAGTTGCCGTCGTTGACGAAGGCGGAGACGGCTGAAAGCATGTGCAGCGGCGTAATCGCCAGGCCGTGGCCGAACGAAGCCGTGGCGGCGCCGACGTCGGAGAATTTGGCAGGAATGTTCGAGCCGGTCTTTTCCGGAAGCTCCAGCGGCGACGGATCGTCGAAGCCGATCTTGTGGATGAAGGCGCGGTAATTGTCCTTGCCCCAGGTCTGCATCATGTGGATGGTGCCGACGTTGGACGAATACTTGTAGATTTCCGGCACGGTCAAAATGCGGTTCTGGCCATGGAAGTCGGTAATGGTGAAGCGCCCGAACCGTACGCCGAACCGCGCATCGAAACTATCGGTGATCTTGACCACGCCGCTATCCAGCGCGCCCGCGAACGTTATGGTCTTGAAGGTCGAACCGAGCTCGTACTTGCCGGCCGTAATGCGGTTCATGCGGCCGCCTTCGAGGGCGGTGGCCGGATCGTTCGGATCGAAATCCGGCAAGGACGACATGGCGATGATTTCGCCGGTCTTGATGTTGATCATCGCGGCGGCGGCCGCCACCGCCTGGTAGCGAGTGAGCGAATCCAAAAGCTGCTCGCGCATGATGTGCTGCACGCGCATATCGATCGAGAGCGTCACCGGCGTCAGCGTCTGGCCGCGCGCCAGCCCGATCGACTGCAGCAGCGCCACGTCCTCCTTATCCATGGTGCGCTCAATGCCGGCAATCCCCTGATTGTCGATATTGACCGAGAACATGATTTGGGACGCATCGCTGCCGCCGGGATAGAAGCGCTTGCTCTCGGTGACGAAATCGAGCCCCGGAATGCCGAGGTGGTTGATCTTTTCTTCAATGGCGGGGGTCAGTTCCCGCTTGATCCAGACAAAGCCCTTTTCGCCCGAGAGGCGGCTGCGTAGGTAATCGGTGCTCAGTTCGGGCAGCACCTGGTGCAGTTGCTTGACCGCCTCTTCGACATCGATGATGCGGCGCGGTTCGGCGAACAGCGACGGCACCCGGATATCGACGGCCATTTCCATGCCGTTGCGATCGAGAATGGCGGGACGGGACGCGCTGATGACGCTGCGTGCCTGGCCTTCAATGGTCGTGTCGGTGACGATGGAGCCAAGCTGCACCAGCCGGCCGCCGACAATGGCGAAGATGATGATCAGCCCGAGGATGACCCAGCGGATGCGCGCCTGCGTCAGGCTGCCGCGCGCCTTGCGGGCACCAGTCAAGGCGATCGGCGTGGCGCCTTCGTCCGAAATCAAGACCATCGGCAATACTCTCCGATCTGGGTGGGACGAGCGAAACTAGGCATCAGTGCTCCGGCGCGAGCGTCTTGCCGGCCGGATCGACGCCGCTTTCGAGCGATTGGAACAGCGCGTTCAGGGCATTGGTATCGGGCGCGGCCGGGCGCATGGGCAGGGCCGCAATGGTGGCGAACTGCACCTGCTTGATCGGCTGCAGCCCCAGCGCATCGAGGTGCCTGAGTACGATCGGCCCGATTTGCGCCGGCTGGTTCAGATACGACCAATCCGCCTTGAGCAGCGACAGATCGGCCGTCTGCCGCTCGATGGTACGCTCCAGTTCCTTCTTGGTCGCGGCGGTGCCTTCAACCGAATATTTGAGCCCATAGACGCCGACCAGCGCCAGGACGGCCGTGATGGCGAGCACAATAT
>JAQGKB010000351.1 GCA_028290345.1 Hyphomicrobiales bacterium
CCCCAGTCGGGCCCACGACCAACGCGGGTTCGCCGATATGGCAAGGCTGCCACACGTGACCACCAAAGGCCTGATCCTCTGAACCCCGACCCGGTCAACGAAAAACCAAGAAGAGTGACGACTGCCCCCGAATCGGGGCCTCCAGGAGATGGGTATTGCCATGACAATGCAAGCGCGGCGTGTTGTTACTGGACACGATGAGAACGGCGATGCCGTCGTTGTAAGCGACGAGCGATTGACTGCAGTTTCACGCCGGCTCGGCGCGGGCATATCGGGCTGTGAGATGTGGTCAACCAATCGAATGCCGATTGACAATTCGGCGGCCGCTTACGCCGCGCAAAGGGATCTCACGACTGATGGCGGACCGATGGCGGATCCGCCACCTCGTTGAGACGCACCAGGTCGCGGGTCGAATTCGATTGGGAGAGAGGTTGGTCTGGAGACCAGGTTGATGGGTTTCCAGGGGCGCGGCCGGTGCGCATGGGGGTTGGGCATTGGGGTGTGATGACGCGTACTGCTTCGGCGAGCTCGAGTCGGGCCAGGTGCGCGCCGAGTAGTGGACACCACCGCCGAAGGAGAATTTTGTGTACCACGCCGTGTTGTGCGCGTGGTGACCAGCCGGGATACCTCGAATTGCTGTCTTCGCCAGTCGCATTGATTCGACTAGTGATCGAAGATGGCCTGCTTACTCGAAGGTTTGACCCCGTTGAGCGATGAGTGGCGGTTGTTTCAGCGTGTGGCGATCTAGCGTGGCGAGCAGGTCGTCGGTCGTCACGATTTCGGCGAGCATCGCCATTGATGCCAGGGATGCGTTGTGGGCGGTCTCGGATGTGGTCGAGCAGGCGTCGGAGACCACCACGGTCCGGTACCCGAGGTCGGCACTGGCTCGCGCGGTGCTCTCGACAGCCAGGTTGCTGGCGACACCGGCGACGACAACGGTGTCGATGCTGGCGCCACGCAGGACGACGTCGAGTTCGGTGCCATGGAAGCAACTAACCCGGTGGTGGGTCAGGACTACGTCATCGCGGTGCGGTGCGACCTCGTCGATGATGGCAGCCCCGGCCGTTCCGTCGACCAGGCACCCATACTGCGCGACCTGGCTGAGCACGGGGATGTTGGGCACCAGTTCGGGGTAGCCGGGTTGGAAGGCGCCTCTGGAGTAGACGATCTTGACTCCGGCAGCGCGGGCCTCGCCAAGGAGCCGAGTGGCGGTTGGGATCAGGTTGGCTCGCTCCACCTCGGAGTGAAACAAATCAGCGAAGGCTCCGTCAGCCGCAACGACGTCGTGCTGGAAGTCGATCGCGACCAGTGCGGTGCGGCCGGGCTTGATCTCTTGTTGTCCGGCCATGCTCAAACCAGCTCCCAGGTGCGGTAGTTCACCTTGTTGGAGTCGTCGATTTCCAATTCGAACACCGCGAGCACACTGTTCAACTCCGCCAGCGCTCCGACGGTGTTCTCAAATGTGATCGCCCCTCGGTACGTGCGACCGTGCTTGGTATCCGCGAGATACTTTCCGCCGGTGATACCGCGGTAGACGCCGGTGTCGTTATCGTCGGTGCGCAGCCCACCCTTCAACTCCCCATATAAGGTGCCGTCGGGGCGGATGACTGACCACAGCGTGCCAAGAGCGGTGTAACGAACGTCGTGCAGAAACCCGACCGTCTCGAATGTTGTCTCGACCTTCGCGGCGCCTTCATCGACGGAGAGCACGCGCCGGACTGTGAGGCGTCCTTGTTCTTCGGTTAGCAGTCGTCCAATAGTTGTCATGGGTGTCCTTTTCTCTGTGTGAGTCGCCATTCGAGCCGCGCAGTCCAATTGCCTGCAACGATCCGTCCCGGAATGTCACCACTGCGCTCTCAGATCAAGTCTCTGGCTCTCCTTGGCGACTATCTGTATCGACACCGGCCGTGCCGCGAATTGGGCGGAGGATGTGCGCCGAGTTTTTCGACGGCTCGAAATTCGTTATGTAGGAGGGTCTAAGACCATCGCAGACAGCCGGCTCGGGTCACCGGGGGCAATCGCTGAATCGGACAGGCGCTGGTGGATGGCGCCGTCACGCCCTAAGCCTGGACGTGTTCACGTGGCCGTGGCGATCGTGCGTGTGCCGAATCACTTGGAACGCAAGGATAATTGCGGGGTGAGGATGAAGACGGGATGGTCGGCAGGATCGGGCAGCTTGCTGAAGTAGCCCTTGACGATCTTGCCGGCTTTCAGCGTGTACGCGTCAATGATCGGCTGTCTGTTCTCGACCGGCGTTTCGTGGGCGAGGTATTTGGTGGTGCCGGATTTGGTGGTGAGCGTGACGTTCGGATCGTTCCGCACGTTTTGCACCCACTGGGATTCACCGCGGGTGGGCACCAGATATTTCACGCCGTCGACGTCGACAGGGGTGACGGGGATTTTCTGCGGTTGCTTGCTTGCGCGCTTGATGGCGGTCAGTGTTTCGCTGTGGACCGCGCCGGTCGCCATTGCGATCGTGTTGATGATCTTGCGGTTGAACCACGGTTGATTGAGGTAGGTCATGTTTTTAGCCGGGGAGGGAGCGCGGCAGGCCGAACGATGGGAGCACGTTGTTGTCGAAACGGGTCATGGCGCAGATCCGGTCGCAGGTGAGGGTGAGGACCAGCAGGCCGGCGCCGTGGCGGATGCCGCCGGTGGGGGCGCGCAGGTAGGCGCCGAACGCCAGTTGACCATTCGCCCGCGTCGGCACGAGGTGATATCTCGGACCGCGCCCGAAGTTGCTGGCGTAGAAGCGGGCCACGACGTCGCGGCCTTGGTATTCGAGGGGTATTGGTGGCATGGATACGCAGACATCGGTGGTGAGCAATGCGACAAGTGCTTCGACATCGCCGGATTCGTACGCGCGGACGAACTTCGCCACGAG
>JAQGKB010000009.1 GCA_028290345.1 Hyphomicrobiales bacterium
CGGGCGCGGTCAGCAGGATGTGCTCGGGGCGGACGCCGATCTCCAAAGTCCCGCCATTGGGCGCCTTTTCCAGTGCACCCCGCGTTTCGATGGCGATCACCGGGCTGCCGGCGACGCTGACATTGGCGGCGCGGCCGGCATTGCCACTGGTCTGCGCCGGGAAGAAATTCATCGCGGGCGAGCCGATGAAGGAGGCGACGAACTTGTTGGCCGGCATGTTGTAAAGCTCGAGGGGCGAGCCGACCTGCGAGATCTGGCCGCGATCGAGCACCACGATCTTGTCGGCCAGCGTCATGGCCTCCACTTGGTCGTGCGTCACGTAGATCATGGTGGCCTTCAGGTCCTTGTGCAGTTTTGCAATCTCGAGCCGCATCTGCACGCGCAGCATGGCGTCGAGGTTGGACAAGGGTTCGTCGAAGAGGAAAACTTCCGGCTCGCGCACCAGCGCCCGGCCGATGGCGACGCGCTGGCGCTGGCCGCCGGACAGCTGGGCGGGGCGGCGATCGAGCAATTGCTCGAGCTGCAGCATGCGCGCCACTTCGGAGGTGCGCTTTTCGGTTTCTTCCTTGGAGGCGTGGGCGATGCTGAGGGAGAAGGCGATGTTCTGGCGCACCGTCATATGAGGGTAGAGCGCGTAGGATTGGAACACCATGGCGATGCGACGCTTGGCGGGCGGCGTGTCGGTGACGTCGGCGCCGTTGATCAGCACGTGGCCCTCGGTGACCTCCTCGAGGCCGGCGATCATGCGCAGCAGGGTGGATTTGCCGCAGCCGGATGGCCCGAGCAGGGCGCAGAACTGGCCCTTTTCGACGCTGAGCGACAGGTTGGTGATCGCCTGGAAGCCGGCATAGCGCTTGGTGATGTCTCGCAGTTCAACGTGTTGCATCGCGCTGTCCCCGGCTTTGCGTGTTGGTGTGGTTGTTGGCATCGATCAGCCTTTGATGCCCGCAGAGAGCATGATTGCCTGGGTCACCCGGCGCTGGAAAATCAGGTAGAGCACCGCCACCGGCAGGCCGGCCAGGATGGCCGTGGCGAGGTCGCGGGCATATTTCACCCCGAAGGCATCGAAGACCTGGGTGATGCCGACTGAAACGTTCATCACCTGCTCGGAAGTGACGGCAAGGAACGGCCAAAGAAAATTGTTCCAGGCGGCGATGAAGGTGATGATCGCGAGCGCGGTGGTGATGCCCCAGTTCATCGGCAGGTAGATGCGGAACAAGAGCTGGAAGTCGTTGGCCCCATCGATAACCGCCGCCTCGCGGAAATCCTTGGGCACGGAGTCGAAGAACTGCTTGTAGATGATCACCGTCACCGGGGCGATCAGTTGCGGCAGGGTGACGCCGACCCAGGTGTTGATCAGATGAAACTGGCTCAACAGGATGAAGTGGTTGACGATCAGCGCCTGGATCGGAACCATGAAGCTGGCAAGAATCATCCACCACAAGACCTTGCGGCCGGGAAAGCGCAGTTGCGAGATCGCGTAGCCGGCTCCTGCCCCCATGATCAGCACCAGCACGGTGACCGATAGGGAGGTCACCAGTGAGTTGATGTACCAGAGGCCGATCTTGGTCTCGAACAGGGCGTGCACATAGGCATCGAGCGTCACGTGCTGGGGCCAGAGTTGCAGGCCTGACTGCACGACTTCGTTTTCCGGCTTGAGGCTGGTGACGACGCCCCAATAAAGCGGAAAGGCCCAGAGGATGGCGACGAACACAGTCAGCAGGGTGACGATCAGGCCGGCCAAATCGAAAGTGCGGAGCCATCGTTGGCGACGCTGCGGCAGGACGAGGGCATCGAGATCGGCGCCGGTGGGAGTTGAAACAGCGCTCATTTCTCGCCTCGCGAACGCAACAATTGGTACTGCAGCACCGAAAAAATGATGATGATGGCAAAGAGCAGCAGCGAGACCGTTGCGCCCATGCCGCCCTGGTTCTTCTGGAAGGCCCATTTGTAGATGTACTGCACGAGGACGATGGTTGCGTCGGTGCGGCCGCCATTGGCGAACAGGTACACCTGATCGAAGATCTTGAGCTGTAGGATGAGCTGGATGGTCATCACCAAAACCGTCACTGGCCAGATCAGCGGCCAGGTGATGCGGCGGAACTGCGCGAAGCGGCTGGCGCCATCGAGCGAGGCGGCCTCGTAGATTTCCGTCGAGATATTGCGCAGCCCGGCGATGAACAGCAGTACGTTGAAGCCGACCAGCCACCAGACGGTGATGAAAGCCACGGAGGGCATGAACAGCGGGATGGTGCGAAATACGGCAACGTGCGTGCCACCGGTGAAGGCCGAAATGACGTATTGGGCGATGCCGAACTGCTTGTCGAACATCCAGGACCAGATGCGGTAAACGACGCTCACCGGCAGGATGTAGGGCAGGAAGAACGCCGCGAGCACCAGGCTCTGTGTAAAGCCCTTGAGCCGATTGACACCGAGCGCGATGAGCAGGCCGAGGAGCGTGCTGGGGATCACCGTCAGCAGCACGAAATAGACCGTATCCCAGACCGCTGTGCTAAACAGCCGGTCCTTGAACACCCGGATGTAATTATCGAACCCGACGAAATCGCCATCGCCGATGAGCGGAGCATTGGTGAAGCTCAGTTGGACCATCTTGGCGGTCGGATAGACGAAGAGGACTGCATAAACCAGCACAAAGGGCGCAATCAGGACAAACGCCGTGAGCATTTCTGCGCGTTTGCTTTTGAGCATTTTCGGAGATCTCCCCCTAAAACCTTTTCGATTCCGGGATACGGAAACGGGCTCTAGCTTCTATTTAGCATGATCTGGCGGCATTCCGAAATGAGACCAACGGACACCGGCGACACAATGGATCGCACAAGCGGGAGCCGGCCGGCACGGAACGTGCGCACCGGACGGCTCCAGCTTAGCTGCAAGACTACTGGACCTGGCCCTGCAAATCGTCGCGCATCTGGTCCATGGCGTCCTTGGGCGCCAAGTCCCCGCTGACGGCGGGGATCAGGAAATTACCCGCCGCGTCATAGACGGGCGAGGCAACGCCAGCCAGCACCGAGACCGGATCGAAGGCAGCGGTTGCCGCCAGCGTCGAATAATCCGAATTGGGCTTGAGGGCCTTAAAGTCTGCGCCTTCGCGCACCGGGCTAAAGGCCGGCAGGTGACCGCCACCTGCCCATTCCAGCGAATGCTTATCGAACCAGGCGATGGTATCGAGTACGAGCTTGCGCTTGGCCGCAGGGACTTCCTTGCCCTTGTTGTTCGGAATGGCAAAGGAGTGCGAATCCGCCCAGGTGGCGGGATGATCGTAGAAGGTCGGGAGCTGCACTGCGCCCCATTCGAAGCCGAGCTTCTTGTTCTTGGCGAGATCGACCATGGTCGGCACTTCCCACACGCCGTTGATGTGGAATGCCGCCTTGCCCGAGGTGAAGAGCGCGATCGAAGCGGGATATTCGGTCTGCGGCGCGAGCCAGCCGTTCTTCACCCAACTTGCCATCTCGGTGGTGGCCTTGACCGCCTTGTCGAGGTTGGCGCCATCGAGGAACTTGTTGTCGGCCGTCATGAACTGGCCGTCCTGCTGGTTGAGCAGGCTATAAAAAATGCGCCAGAGGGTGGCGCCGTCGGCGGTAGCGGTGGAGAGACCCTGCACGCCATTGGCGGTGAGCTTGGCGAGCGCGGCATCCCAATTGGCAGCGCCATCGAGGCCTTTCGGCTTGCCGTCATCGCCGAGGAGACCCGCGGCCTTCAGCAGGTCCTTGTTGTAGTAGAGGACGATCGAGTGGATATCGAGCGGCACGGCGTATTGCTTGCCGCCGACCTGCGCGGCTTTCCAGTTGGTCGCAGCGTAATCGGTGCCCTTGATGCCGGCAGCGGCCAGCTCCTCCGGGGTGATTTCGCTGAGCGCGCCGCTGGAAACGCCGAGCGGCAGGCGCGACAGGTGATAAGTCATCATATCGGGACCTTCGCCGATAGCGGCGGAAGTCTGCACCTTGGTGTAGAATGGGGTGCCCCAATCCAGCGTCGTCGCCTGGATTTCGACGGTATCGGCGTGTTCCTTGTTGAACTCGTCGATCATCGCCTTCATGCGGACGCCATCGCCGCCGCCCAGGAAATCCCACCAGACGATGGTATCCTTGGCCTGCGCCGAGAAGGTCGCGACAGTCAAAAGCGCGGTGGTCACCAGCGCCTTCTTCAATATGCTCTTGATCACGTTTGTTCCTCCCAATGCTGCTGTTTTGCGCACTTGCCGACCCGTTCCGATCGGCTCAAAGTGTCTCTCCCCCGCGACGGCCAATTTGCTGCTCATCGCGCACGCCAGCGCAACATAGCCTGAGTGCAGAAACCAGATCAAGACGAATGATATGTATCGGAATTGCGGATATTTAACCCCCATTCGTCATTCTCGCGCTTGACGCGAGAACCCAGACTGGTGGTGGTCACCACCGCACGCAGTCTGGGCCCTCGTGTCGAGCACGGGGGTGACGATTGGTGAGGAGAGGTCTTCACCGGGCCGCCTCGGGGTGTCCCGCATCACGTTGCGGTGAAATGGTACGGTTTGAGCAACCGAACGATGCTAGTTCCGTTCCGTCAAAGCCTTGAACCATGCAATGCAAGAGCTTGGACGTTGCAAAAACGGAGCCTACAAATGCGTCGCGCCACCCTGATAGCGCTTTCACTCACGGCCGCCTTGGGGCTGGCCTCGTATTCGCCCGCCGCCCTTGCCGCTTTCCGCTATACGGAGAGCCCGGGTTACTGCCGGGGCGATCTTCCAGATCCGAACCAGTCGCTCTCCAGTAACGACACCAGCAATTCCAGTGTCGACCGCCGTCATTTCGAAAACCGCTGCTGCGTAAAGCGCACTGCCGGCACGCCGCTGACCGCTTTGAACGCGGATTGCCCCGTCGGCTACGTCCGGGTTCGCTGAAACGCCGGCCATCGCGAGCAAGGCCCGGCTTAACACCGGGCCTTTTCGTTTGGCTCAGAAGGACTTGTTCGACGCCGACTTGGCGTTGGGATCACCATTGGTCCAGGTGACATTTGGACCATTGAGCGGCACCGCCGACAGCGACATCTTGCCGGACCCCTGCTGCACTTCACGGGCATGCGCCAGGTAGAGAAGCGTGTTGTTGTCCTTGTCGTAGATGCGGTTGACGCGCAGGCTCTTCCAGATAAGGCTGCGGCCCTGCTGGAAGATCTCCTCGCCACCCTTGTCCATCGAGATATTGCCGACGGTGATAGGCCCGGTGGCGCTGCAATCGATGGCCGAATAGGACGGGTCTTCGAACCAGTTGCCCTGCTGCATCCGGTCGATCAGGCTGCGGTTGAAGTAGGCGACGTGGCAGACGACGCCTTTCACCTGGGGATCGGCGACCGCCTCGATGGCAATGTCGTTACCGGTCCAGTCCACGCCGACATTGGCGACGTTCTTGTCGTTGTTGCTGCCGCACGCGGAGAGGGTGACCAGTGCGGCAAGACTGACGGCGAGAGGCGCAAGGCGCTTCAACATTGGCGGCGTTCCAATCCCTGTTAGAACCGATCGGCCCGATGTGGGGACCTTGCCGGGTGCTGACAAGTATTAGGCTTCGGTGACCCCGCTATTTTCTGCCGCGGCCCAGGCGCTTCTCGAGCAGCCGAACCAGCAGCGAAAGCGAAATTGTCATTGTGAGGTAGAGGAAGGCGACGATGTTGTAGGTTTCGAAGAACTTGAAGGTGCCGGAGGAATAGACCTTGCCGATCTGGGTGATGTCCTGCACGCCGAGCGCCGAGACCAGCGCCGAATCCTTGATCATCGACACGAGGTCATTGCCGAGCGGCGGCAGGATGGTGCGCAGGGCCTGCGGCGCAACGATGTGGCGAAAAGTGTTCCAGCGCGATAATCCCAGCGCCTTGGCCGCCTCGATCTGTCCGCTATCCACCGCCTCGATGCCGGCGCGGAAGATTTCGGCGATGAAGGCGGAATAGCAGACCATCAGCGCAATGATCGCCCGCCAGGTGAGATCGAAATCGCGCACGCCGAGCAGGTGCGCCCAACCAAGCGCGAGCAATGGGTTGAGCAGCCAGTTGGCCGCCTCGACCAGCCACGGGGCGCCGACGAAGGCGATATAGAACAGCATGACCAGCACCGGAATACCGCGCAGGATTTCGATGTAGAAGGTGGCGATCTCGCGCCAGGCGCGGAGATGGGAGGTGCGCGCCATGGCGACGACGAGGCCGAGGACGGTGGCGAGCGAGAACGCCACCCCGGTCACCCAAAGCGTGGTGACGACGCCGCTGGCCAGCGAGCGGAAGATCTCCGAATAGCCGGCGTCAGCGACGATGGCCCAGAGCGTCAATACGCCGAGCAGCGCAATGGCCAGCAGCCAATACGGGGGATCGAAACGGCGGCGATGTGGCGGATGGCCGGGCATGGTCAAGGCACCCGCGACGAAGCCGCGAACGCCGCGTGCGGTGCTATTTCTGGCTCGATTGGTATTCGTAGAGCCATTTCTTGTTCAGGGCATCGATAGTGCCGTCTGCCTTCATTGCGGCCAGCGCGGCATTGACAGGGGCAATGAGGTCCGACCCCTGCTTAAGGATGAAGCCGAACTGGTCGGAGCCGAGCGGACCGCCGACGACTTTGAACGTATCGGGATTTGCGCCGATATAGCCGTTGGCGGAGGCCTGATCCATCAGCACGGTATCGACGTCGCCGGTCTTGAGCGCCTGCACTGAAGCGCCGAAGGTATCGAACAGTTTGATGCGCGGGTTCTTCTCGTCGCCATCGAGCACGTTGTAGACGGCAGTATAGAAATTGGTGGTGCCCGCCTGCGCGCCGATCAGCAGTTTCGGATTGGCCTTGAAGCTCTCCGGCCCGGTGACCTCGGTGTCCTTGGCGCGGACCAGCATGTATTGCTCGGATGTCATGTAGGGGGCGGAGAAGGCGATCTGCTTGGCGCGGTCAGCATTGATGGTGATGCCATCCATGCCGATGTCGTATTGCCCGTCGCGCACCGACTGGATCATCACGTCCCAGCTCGAGAGTTTCCAATCAACCTTGGCATTGAGGCGTTTGGCGATCTCGTTGACCGCGTCATATTCCCAACCGATGCCCTGCCCGGTCTTCGGATCGGCAAAATTCAGCGGCACATAGGCGTTTTCGGTCACCGCCACGATGGTGCGGCCCTTGAGGTCCGGCAATCCTGCGGCCTGACTTGCGGTGACGAACGCCAGCGCCAGGACGGCAGCTTTGACGACAACAGCAAAGGATTTCATGAGGCGGCAATCTCCCAAATTGTGCGACGACCCGTAGTGTAGCGTGCATGGCCCAACTCAATGTCTAGCGGAAATTGGCCCGGCATGGGAACGCAGTTTTGCGCAATCTTGCCGAGATTGGCCGATTATTGGAAATACTTGCCGCACGTCTTCAAAGCATGCGGACATTGGTCCGCCGACGCTTGAAGCGTTGCCTCGGCGGGAGACTAGCGCGGGCTTCGAGCTCTGTCCTGCGTTCAATCGGCAGGATCAGCGCGCGATTTACGGTCGATGTGTCCCAGATCGCGGTCTGGATCGACACGATCGCGGACGAGTTGCTTGAGTTGGCGGATATCAGGAAAGCCGCCGTCGCGCTTACGTTCCCACACCAGTTCACCGTCGAGGACGATCTCGAAGATGCCGCCGGTACCGGGAACAAGGGTCACAGAAGCCATTTCAAGACTGAAGGTCTGCAGCACCTCCTGGGCCATCCAGGCGGCCCGCAACAGCCAGTTGCACTGGGTGCAGTAGGTGATGGTCAGGACATGTCGAAGCGGATCAGCCATGCGGCCAATGTAACCCGCTGGGACGATGCTTTGAAGCGCGGCGCTGCGGTTCGGGCAAAAAATCGGCCCGCCTGAGCGGGCCGATCGAGCAATCGGACTTGCGACTGTCAGCCGCCCATCCACACCAGCACATGGGTGCTGTTATCGACAAGGGCGGGCTTGCCGTTGATGTAGACGTAGGAATAGCTATTGTCGCTCGGAATTGCCGTCAACGAGACGTTGGCTGGCACCTTGTAGCCTACGGCGACACTGCCCTTGAGCTTGGCGGCACCGGACCGGTGGCGCATGGCGTAATCGACCGAACGCTGCGGAATGGCGTAGCCGGGCGAGGCGAGGACCTGGCGATTGCCGAGGTTGACGATATAGGCGCGGCCATTGGCATAGATGTAGCCGTGCCGCCGATCACCCTGGATCGGATAGATGGTCACGTCCGGGCCGAGCCGGGCGCCGACACGGAAGTCGGTGCCCACATCGACCGGTTGCACCGGATGGCGCGAGACGTAATCCATGCTCGTACTGGAAATTCCGGCCTGGGACCCCACAGCCGCCCCGGTAAAGCCGCCGATCACGGCACCCAGCGGACCACCGAGGAAGAACCCGGCAGTGGCGCCGGTCGCCGCACCGGTGGTGGCGCCGACAGCAGCGCCGGCAGCGGCTCTATCCTGAGCCATTGCAGGATTTACGGCGCCGAGGGCGAGCAGGGCCGCGCCGGCCAGAAGAACTTTGCGCATCTGTCTTCTCCTGTTCAAGACTTGCAAAAAACCCCAGGGATAAAACGGCATAGCCCGCGGATTGTTCCCCCGAATGCGGTAGCCGCGTAAGAAAACGGCCCGCAAGATGCGGGCCGCACTAGAAGCCGATGCTGGACGGATTACTCGCCGACCCAGACGACGACGTGGGTATGGTTATCAACGAGGGCAGGCCGATCGTTGATATAAACATAGGAATAGGCGCGATCATCGGGGATCTGGGCAAGCTGCACATCGCCCGAAACCTTGTAGCCGGGGACGATATCACCCTTGAGCGTGACCGAGGTCGACTTGTTCTTGGTCACGTAATCGACGGTGCGCCGGGGGATGGCGTAACCGGGCGAAAGTACGACCCTGCGATCGCTCATGTTGACCACATAGGCGCGACCATTGGCGTAAATGTAGCCGTGATCCGGATCGCCCTGGATTGGATAGAGGTTCACGTCGGCACTCAGGCTGGTGCCCACATCGACCGGGCCATCGAGATAGACCGGCTCAACTGGATTGCGCTCGACATAATCAACGGTGGTTGTTGATACGCCGGCCTCGGACCCGATCAGGGCGCCGGTAAAGCCGCCGATGACGGCGCCTACCGGTCCGCCGAGGAAGAAACCGGCCGTCGCCCCTGCAGCGCCGCCAGCGGTGCCACCGACCGTGCCGCCAACGGCAGCATCAGCGGACGCCTTGGACTGGGCCAATGCCGGACTGGCAGCAGCCAGAGTGAGAATTGCCGCACTGGCAAGAAGGAATTTGCGCATTTAGTCTTCTCCATTTTTCCGTTTTTGCATGCGCCCCAAGCCTTAACGGGCTCGGCTTGGGTTCGTTCCCGCGGCAAAGGCTGAGCCAAGACGACAGAGACGGCAAAGCGGACGGTGTGCTAGGAAGCCGCCGAACTGCGCCGGTCTGTTGCCGGCAGCAGAAATCGCGCGCCGGGGATCGCCCGGCGAAGCCAGGAGTTGAACAGCCATGTCCATGGACAATCCCGTGCTCGGCCGGCCCGCCGAAATCCCCGCCGATCCCGAAACCGCAGTGCTCGATCGCGTACCTAACCCGCATTCGGACATCGACTATCTGATCCGCTTCACCGTGCCCGAATTCACCGCGCTTTGCCCGATGACCGGCCAGCCCGATTTTGCGCATTTGGTGATCGACTACATCGCCGATCAGTGGCTGATCGAGAGCAAGTCGCTGAAGCTTTTCATGTACTCGTTCCGCAACCACGGCTCGTTCCACGAGGCCTCGACGGTGATGATCGGCAAGCGGCTGGTGGAAACGCTGCAGCCGCGCTGGCTGCGCATCGGCGGCTACTGGTACCCGCGCGGCGGCATTCCAATCGATGTGTTCTGGCAGACGGGTGCGGCACCAGCCGGGGTGTGGGTGCCGGACCAAGGGGTGCCGAACTATCGCGGGCGGGGGTAGAAGCGCCGGAGGCGCCGTCTCTTAAGCCATTTGCACGGCGCTCGTGTCTCCCTCCCCCTTGCAGGAGGGGTCAGGGGTGGGGGTGCGAGGCTCTGGCTGCGAAGCAAGTTGGGTTCTCCGGCCAAGCTCCGACTTAACGCTGCATGGCTCACCTCATCGCCGCAGCGCAAGCGGGACGACCCCCACCCTTTGCTGCCGCCTCCCCTCCCCGCAAGGGGGAGGGAGCGCTGGAGGCGCTGTCTCTGGAGCGACTTGCTCGGGCGGTTGCGTCTCCCTCCCCCTTGCGGGGAGGGGTCAGGGGTGGGGGTATGCGGCTATAGCCCAGGCGGAAGTGGGGTCTCGGGTGGGGCGGCGTGCGCCTCCAGCCGCAAGGGCGCGCAACCTATTCCGGCTTCTTCTTGCCGCGCGGCTTGGTGGCGGCGTCGGGGGCGGGCTTTTGGTAGAGCGACGCCAAGATGTTATCGACAAGGTCGAGGTCCTGGCGCTTGCCGGCGGCTTGCTGCTGCAGGTCGACGAGGTAGGACGTGGTGTAATAGAGCCGGCGCGCCAGCAGCGTCGCCACCTGGATCGCGATCTCGGGGCGCTGCTCCAGAAATTTCAGCGCATCGTTGATGACATAGGCCCGCACGGCGGAAAGCGCCTTGACGGTGGCGCTGTGCGGCATGTCGAGTAGCACCGACATTTCGCCGAAGATCGAGCCCGGTTCGTCAACGTGGGTGACCTGGGTTTCCTCGCGGATGACATCGACCTCGCCATCGACGAGCACGAACAGTTGGCCGAGCCGGCCGCCCTCGGGCAGCAGTACATCGCCGGGCGCGAAGGTCACGATTTTCTGCCCTTTGAAGTAATCCAGAATATCGACCATCGCCCGCTCCCGCTGTCCCGGCCACGATCTTGCGATAAATCAGGCCGCTTCGTCAAAGCTGTTGTTGTATTGCGCGAAATGCGGCGCGAGCGGACGAAAAAAACCCGCCCCGGAATGCATCCGGAGCGGGTTCGAAACAAGACCAGCGGCTATTCCGCGGCGGCGGTTTCTGCGTCGGAGATGGTATCGACCGGCTTGGCCGAGGCCAGCGCCGCGCGGGCGGCGCGGATGCCATCGCCATATTCCTTGGCGACCAGATCGAAATGCGCCAACTGCCGATCGATGATGGCATCGGGCACGCCATCCATCGCGGCGGCGAGGTTGCTGAACAGCCGCGCCTTCTGGCCTGCATCGAACAGGTTGAACAGCGCTCGCGGCTGGCCGTAATCGTCGTTGCCGACGCGGTGATTATAGCGATCCGCATCGCCGGTGATGCGCAGCGGCGGCTCCTGCACCGATTTGTCCTCGACCGGGCCGGAGAACGAGTTGGGCTCGTAATAGGCATCGGGGTTGGGGAAATTCGGCGTGAACCGCATCGCCCCATCCTTGTGGTAGGTGTGCACCGGCACTTTCGGTGCATTCACCGGCAGCGACTCGTAGTGGGTGCCCAGGCGATAGCGGTGCGCATCGGCATAAGAGAACACGCGGGCCTGCAGCATCTTGTCGGGCGAATAGCCGATGCCGGGGACCTTGTTGGACGGCGACATCGCCACCTGCTCGATTTCCGCGAAATAGTTGTCGGCGTTGCGGTTGAGCTCGAGCACGCCGATATCCATCGGCGGATAATCCCTGTGCGGCCACACCTTGGTGAGATCAAACGGGTTGTAGGCGGTCTTCTCCGCATCGGCCTCGGGCATGATCTGCACCTGCACCGTCCAGCGCGGGAAGCGGCCGGCTTCGATGGCGCCGAACAGCTCTTCCTGGTAGGTTTCGCGGCTCTGGCCGATGATCGTTTCAGCCTGCCCGTTGGTATAGAACTTGTGGCCCTGCTGGGTCTTGAAGTGGAATTTCACCCAGAACCGCTCGCCGCCATTGTTCCACAGCGAATAGGTGTGCGAGCCGTAGCCGTTCATGAACATCGGCGCGACCGGCAGGCCGCGATCCGACATCAGGATGGTGACCTGGTGCAGGCT
>JAQGKB010000027.1 GCA_028290345.1 Hyphomicrobiales bacterium
CCGATGACGGCCTACCAGATCACCTCGATGATGGAGGGCGTGGTGCAGCGCGGCACCGGCACTTATGCAAAGCGCCTCAACCGGCCGGTGGCGGGGAAGACCGGCACGTCGAGTGATTTCAAGGACGCCTGGTTCATTGGTTTCACTCCCGAACTGACTGTGGGCGTCTACATCGGATACGACAAGCCGCGGTCGATGGGCGGCGCCGCAACGGGCGGCGGGCTCGCGGTGCCGATCTTCACGAATTTCATGGCCGATGCGCTGAAGGGCACGCCGCCGACTCCGTTCAACGTGCCCACCGGCATGGCGCAGGTATGGATCGATCCCAAGACGGGCGTGCAGGCCAATGCCGGCGATCAGGCGATCCTCGAAGCCTTCAAGCCCGGCAGCGGCCCCAATCTCAGCACCTCTGTGATCGGCTTGGATTCGAACGCGTTCGTCAACGTCCAGACAGACAACCAAGACGTCAACCAGGGCCGCGGCGGGTTGTTCTGACGCATGCCCTTTGTGATCTATCCAGACGCGAGGCTTTCGAAGGCAGCGGTGCTGACCGAGTCGGTCGACGACGACCTCCGGGCCGCTGGCGCGCGCTTGCTTGCTGCCCTGCAGGAGGCCCAGGCCTATGGATTGGCTGCCGCCCACATTGGAGAAGTCGCCCCGGTCATTGCGCTCAACACGACGCCGGAGCACGACAGCCGGAACGACGTATTGTTCTATAATCCCCGCATCCTGGCCGTCGCCAGCGAGACCGTCTGCGGGCGCGAGGGCTCGGTCTCCATGCCGGGGATCGAGGCCGACATCGAACGGCCGGCCTGGGCGGAAATAGCATTCCAGACGGGCGAGGGCGAGCACCGCACAATGCGGCATGAGGGGTTCCTAGCGCGCTGTGCGATCCATGAGATCGAACAGATGAACGGCACGTTCTTTCTCGTCCACCTCTCGCGCCTGAAGCGCGATATGCTGGTGAAGAGGTTCGGCAAGCTCCAGCGGGCGGGTTGATCCGGCTCGCCCGGTCCTCTACATCAGCAGACGAAACCGCAGGAAGTTCGCCGTATGCGTATGGAAATCGAAAAGATCGTCACCGAAATCGAGCAGGCGCTGAGCCTGCTGAGGAGGCATCTTTGACTGGGATACTGCCGAACCGCGCCTTGAGGCGCTGAACGCCCAATCCGAATCGCCGGACCTCTGGAACAACCCGGAGAAGGCCCGCGAGGTCATGCGGCAGCGCGATGAACTCGATGCGGCTGTGAAGAACGTCCGGCAACTGGCAGCCGGCCTTCGCGACAATATCGAACTCATCGAAATGGGCGAGGCCGAACGCGACGAGACCATCGTCAAGGAAGCCGAGGCTGCGCTGCAGGATATGCGGGCGACGGCGTCGCGCGTCCAGATCGAGACGCTACTGTCCGGCGAGGCCGACGCCAACGACGCCTATCTCGAAATCCATTCCGGCGCGGGCGGCACCGAGAGCCAGGATTGGGCCAACATGCTGTTGCGCATGTATACCCGTTGGGCCGAACGGCGGAAGTTCAAGGTCGAGAGCATTGAAATGCACCCCGGCGAAGAAGCCGGCATCAAGTCAGCGACGATCAAGATTGCCGGCCACAACGCCTATGGCTGGCTGAAGACCGAAAGCGGCGTGCACCGGCTCGTGCGGATTTCTCCGTACGATTCACAGGCCCGCCGCCACACCAGCTTTTCCAGCGCCTGGGTCTACCCTGTCGTCGACGACACCATCAACATCGAGATCAACGAATCCGATCTGAAGGTGGATACCTATCGCTCGTCGGGCGCCGGCGGCCAGCACGTCAATACCACCGACTCCGCCATCCGCATCACCCACGTGCCGACCGGGATCGTGGTGGCTTGCCAGGCCGAACGCAGCCAACACAAGAACCGCGCCACCGCGATGCAGATGCTGAAAGCGCGCATGTACGAAGCGGAATTGCAGAAGCGAGAAGAGGCGGCCAACGCCGAGGCCGCGGCCAAATCCGAGATAGGTTGGGGCCACCAGATCCGATCCTACGTGCTGCAGCCCTATCAGATGGTGAAGGACCTGCGAACCGGCGCTGAGACGTCCAACACCGGCGCAGTGCTGGACGGCGACCTCGACGAGTTCATGGAGGCCTCGCTGGCCGCCCGCGTCGGCGGCTACGCCGACAAGGTTACAGACCAGGACTAGGGTGGGCCTTACCTACGAGACTCTGGGTTGTGGCTGACGGCAACGGGTACCTGGAAGGAATCTCAGCGGTCGCGGGAGTTCCACCGCCCAGCCTCACCCAATCGCGGAGGCGAACCGCTTTAAGCGCTTGCCGACATTGATGAATTGCATCGGGTCTATGGCAAGATCGTTGCGCCGGAACTCGAAATGCAAATGCGGGCCGGTACTGCGCCCGGTTGAGCCGACCCGCGCAATCGGGGTCCCCGCGACCACCTTGTCGCCCTTCTGGGCGATGAAGCTGGAAAGATGGCCATAACGTGTGATCAACCCGTTTCCGTGATCGATCTCGACGGCGTTGCCGTAACCGGGAATCTGCCCGACGAAGCTCACCACGCCCGCGCCGGCGGCAAGCACGGTCGTGCCGTTCGGGTTGGGGAAATCGACCCCGGGATGGAAGGCCAGCCGCCCGCTGAACGGGTCCTTGCGGTTGCCGAATGGTGAACTGATCCGCAGTGGATTGACCAGTGGCAAATGCACCGGTGCGCTCGCCAGGGCCGTTCGAGCGACCTTGAAGCGGGCGAGGGCGGTGACCACCTGGTTTGCGTCATCCACCATGCTCGTGTCCGCACCCGTGGCGTTCGCGCCGTCCTGGGGCGGCAGCAGCGGGCCGCCCATTGCCTTGGCATCAGTTCCTTCCGGCAGCTTCGGCTTGATCCCGACCAGGTGCAATTCATCGACGATCTCGTTGGTGGAGGTGGTCGCGGCGTCGGACAGCGAAGCCAAAGCCGTGCGACTCTCATCCATCATCTGCCGTACGGCATGACCGGCTGCCTCGATTTGATCGGCGCCGGACATTCCGGGTATGGCGATGGAACCGGTAATCAGCGGAGCACCATCCGCATCGCTTGCGCTGTTGTCTCCGCCCGCCTTGGCCGGAACTGGTGGAGCGTCCGTCTTGGAAACAGGCGCCGCGTCGATGCCCAGTTCAGAAGCCTTCGCGACCAACGCCTTCACGTACTGGTGCTGCTCGGTCAGGATTTCCTGTTGCTGCGAAAGTTCCTGCAACTGCAAATTGATATCGCCCGTCTGGGCATACTGACGCGAATGCAGCCGGTCGACTTCGATGCGCAACTGCGCGACGCGATCCTCGTACCCCGAAACGACCTGCTGAGTATGGCCGTTGATCAATCCGGCGATGTCGGGGCTCATCAACAGACCGACTAGGGTTAGTACGTTGCTGGTGCATAGAGCAGCAAACAGGCCGTAAAACAGTTTCGCGCTGATGCTTATGACGGGGCGGCGGGAAGCCAGGGGCGCCTTCTGGGCGGGCCCGCCAAATGGCTTGGCCTGGGTCTGATTAGACATGCACACCGTCTCCGAACGCACGTATGCTATCGGCGATAATGCACTGTTAAGGTTAACAAACCTCGAATTGGCTCGGGCGGAACGGCAATCTAGGCAGCCGCCATTGCCTTCACGGCCTCCAGCACCTTCCCCGCATGGTTCTTGATCCGGGTAACCGGCCAGATCTCGGCGATGTTGCCATCGCGATCGATGAGGAAACTCGTTCGGATCAGCCCGATATAATCACGGCCAAACGTGTGCTTCTGGCCCCACAATCCATAGGCTTCGACGGCCTTGCGCTCAGGGTCGGCGGCGAGCGTCACACCCAGTGCATATTTGTCGCGGAAGGCACAATGCGCGTCGACGCTATCCGGCGAAATACCGAGCAGCTTGACGCCGAGCCGCTCGAACTCTGGCGCCTCGGCCGAGAATTCGAGGTTCTCGATGGTGCAGCCCTCAGTGTCGTCCTGCGGGTAGAAGAATAGCACCACCGGCGAGCCTTTCTGGTCGCTGAGACGGAAAAGTGTGCCCTTGTCGGTCATGAGTTCAAAGTCCGGCGCCTCGGCGCCTTTTACGAGAGCGGGCATGACTTCCCTCCTTTCCAGGTCAGACTTCCGGCAATCCGCCACAGTCTTATTGTAGAACACCGCGCATGATCTTGTCTGGAAACCGGGAATCCGCTTTTCGGCGTCGTGCGGCGATGCCATATTCCAGCCCGCATATGTGGGCAATAGAGCGCCCACGCAGGTGATTCTCAGTATCTTAGAAGACATGAAAGCCAAGCCCAAGTCGGAAGTCCGTGAACGCATCAGACCCAATTCAGCAAGTGGATCTAACAAAGGTGCGTCGCCCGATCTCTATGGGACGCAAAATCCGTCGTGTCGCGAGCTGCGTGCTCGGCGCTGCGGTCGTGGTTGTGCTGCTACTTTATGCCTTTCTGCTGTTTCGGCCGATACCACTGCCTTTCGTGCGCGATCAAGCACGCGCGGCCGTGCTGGCGGCGCTTCCCGATACGTCCGACCTCGAATTGGGCGATATGGCCCTGGCTCTCGAGGGCGCCGCCTGGCCGGTGCTGCAGTTCAGCCCGGTCGTCTATACGGATAAGAAAAGCGGCGCAAAAATCCGCATGGATGCGCTGGAAGTCGGGTTCTCACCGATCCGGGTGCTGATCGGCCAGCCGGGGGCCACCATCACCATGGTCGGTCCGCACATCCAAGTGAACCAGGACCTGCTCGGGCCGCGCGTCACCAGCCTGGATATCGTGAAGGACCCCAGTGGGGGCCGGCCGACCGTGCGGGTGCATGAGGGGCAGGATGCTTTCCCCTCGGTCGGCATCTCGTCGGAAGGCCTCGATGTGCGCGGAGCCTTGCCGCAGGGCCAGCAGGTGGGGCTGCGCTCCGACAATGCCTGGCTGATCTACAATCTGGAGGCGGCCGAACAAAGCCTTGCTGATATCGTCAAGCAGGCACGCGACGGCAAATTCTCGCGGTTGACTATCCGCAACGGCGTGCTCGACATGAACGACGCCGTCTACGGGCTGTTCAGGCAGTTTCAGGACATCCGGCTCGACCTCGCGCCCGGCGCCAATGACACCGATACCGAGGGGCAGTTTTCGGCCTCGCTCGGCGGACGCGTCATGCATGGTACCGTGGCCCGGGTCATCGACAAGGACGGCACGGCACGGCTGACCGCC
>JAQGKB010000038.1 GCA_028290345.1 Hyphomicrobiales bacterium
CGCACCGCCGCGATGCGCGCAAGCCCTCTGTCGAGGGCAGCATTAAAGCCAGCCTCCGCACAGCCCTCCGGCGTCACTTCATCGAACGGGGCGATCTTGAAGGCGGTGTAGCCGGCGTCGATGGCGACTTGAGCGCTATTGGCAAAGCCGGCCGGGGTTCGGTCGCGGGTGCGGCGATTGATGTTGGCATAAAGGCCGATCTTGTGCCGCCGCTCGCCGCCGATCAGCGTGGCGATCGACATGCCCTGGCTTCGGGCGGCAAGATCGTGCAGCGCTTGGTCGAGCCCGGAGATGGCGGCGGATTCGACAATGGTCTTGGGCTTGGGGAGCGCAGCCAACGCCTTGGCCGGAGTGCTGCCGACGAGCGAGGCGGCAAGCTTATTGGCGATTTCCACGACCGCGATGCTGTTCTTGCCGTACGTCGCCTCGCCGAAGCCGCTGGTGCCGTCGGCATCAGAGAGTTGGATGAAGATCCAGCGCGTGCGGGGCGTTACGTCGACTGGCAGTACGAGAGCCGATGAGAGCGGCGTATCCAAAAATTCAATCTCCTAAGCAGTCCGTCCGGTCTCGGCGGTAGATTTCGGCTTGCTCGTGACGGCTTCACTAAAAGTGTGCCGGAACACTGCACGCATCATACGCACCGGTTCCATATACTCAATTATCCCTATCGAAACAGTCGACTATATTTCCGGAGCCGTAGGGATGCGATGTCGCTGCATCATGCGACGAATAGAATGGCGTTTCTCGCCCTCATGCAGGTGAGCAAAGAGATCAACGAGCGAAAGAGCTTTCGCCGCTCATACGAGGTATGGAGCGCGAACTGTTCCCGCCCGACTGACCAAGCCGCGACTTGAAGCTGCAGCCGCGTTTCGTGTTCTGGCCCGACGACCTTGCCTGCGGGCGCAGAATTCGCTCGCTGGGCTTAATGGTTATCGCCGCGGATGCCGGCATGTACCGGCTCGCTTCGCAACCAGTTTCGCAGAAGCCGCGAGGTTTCGCCGGGCGCTTCCAGGGCGGGCAGATGACCGCAGTTGGGAAAGACGTACAGGCTGGAATGGGCAATTCCGAGGTGAATTTCCCTCGCGGCGGCAGGCGGGGTCAGCAGGTCGCTGTCGCCAACGCCAATAAGGGTCGGGACGGTAACTCCGGCAAGCAGCGGGCGGGAGTCCGGCCGGCCAAGAATTGCCGTCTGCTGGCGCAGAAAGGCCGCTCCGCCAACGCGTGCCGCCATGGCACGGACCTCGTCCGCCACGGGGCTATTCAGTTGGGACGAGTGGATCAGTTGCGGCAGCAGCCGCTTTGTCACTCCGACGAACTTCCCATGTCTTAGCGAATCCATCCCGGCTCGACGCTGCGCGGCGCGGGCCGGGTCATCGGGGGCGGCGCTGGTGTCGAACAGCGCCAGGCGCGACACGCGCTCGGGCGCTTGCCGCAGCATTTCGAAGGCCACATAGCCGCCCATCGATAGCGCGGCGAGGGCAAATATTGGCGGCGCCAACGCCAGCGTCCGCTCCGCCATGTCCTGGATGGCATCGTCGAGGGTCAAATCGGCAATGCAGGGGTCGGAAATGTCGCTGAGGGCCGTAGCCTGATGCTGCCACACTTGTGCGTCGCACAACAGGCCAGGCAGCAGGACCAACGCGATCTTGTTCCCGCGACGGGCAGCTTCAGCGTTCAAACCGGTGTCCTCCTAAGGGTTTGCTGCGCATTTTGGCTCCCAATCCCCAGCGACACTATCTAATGTCGGCGTCGGCAAGTTTGGACAACAAATCGCATGAACGGGAATACGCTGCGCTATTTCGTGGTGGTCGCCGATGAGCGCTCGATGCGCGCGGCGGCAAAAACGCTGAACATTTCCCAGTCGGCATTGAGCCGGCAGATCATCGGTCTTGAACAAGAACTGGATTCGCCGCTTTTCGAGCGCCTGCCGCGCGGCATTGCGCTGACTTCGGCAGGCGAGATTTTCTTGCGTTACGCGCGCCAGAGCCTTGCGCAGGCCGATGTGGTCAAATCCGATATCGGGGCCCTGCAGGGACTGCACCGGGGGGCGGTCCGCGTCGCGGCGCCGGAACTGTTCATGCATTTTCTGCTTCCGGAATGCCTCAAGGAGTTGCGCCGAACCTATCCCGGCGTCGACGCCGAGGTGCGCCTGCACGCCACCAACGGCATTGTCGACGACGTTCGCGAAGGCCGGGTCGATTTCGGTATCGCCTATAATCCGGACCTCGACTCGGAGCTGCAGTCGACCTACTCGATCCGGGAAAAAATCGTCGGGGTAATGCGCCCCGACCACCCCCTCGCCAACCGCACCACACTGGCGCTGAGCGATCTGATCGGGGTTCCGCTGGCCTTGCCGCTGCCGGATTCGGCCACCGGCGTGATGATCCAGAAGGAAGCCCGCCGGCGTGGCATCAAATTGCGCGCGGCGCTGCAGAGCAGTTCCGTGCACATGCGGCTGACCATGGCCCTGCAATCGGATCTCCTTGCCATCGTCGCCTATGTTTCCGCGTCCGATTTGATTGCTGCACGCGAACTGGTCGCTATCCCGATGCGCGAAAAGCAGTTCGATCAGGGTGGCATCGCACTGTTTTCGCTGCGCGGCCGGCGGCTTTCGATCGCTGCCAACACGCTGCAGAAAATGGTGCACCGCCGGCTGCAATCGGTGGAATACCGGTCGCGGTTCTCAGGCGACGCGGTTTGAGCGCGGATCGAGCCTTTCACGCAGGCCATTGCCGAAAAGATTGACCGCCAGCACCAAGAGGATGATGCAGATGCCGGCGGCATCGGCGATCCAGGGGGCAGCGAACAACCGGTCACGGCCCTCGGCCAGAATATTGCCCCAGGTGGCTGCCGGCGGCGGCACGCCGAGGCCGAGGAATGACAGTGCCGTCTCCTGCAGGATCATCTGCGCGATCTGCAGGGTCGAGAGCACCGTCAGCACCGGGATCAACTGCGGCAGGATGTGGCGGAAGACGATGTAGCTGTCGCGCGCGCCATAGGAAGCAGCCGCCTCGACGAATTCGCGCTGCTTGACCGACCGGGTGAGCCCAAAGACGACGCGGGCGTAAATCATCCAGCGCGAAATCCCCAGGACAATGATGAGGTTGAGCGCGCCGCCGCCGAGTGCCGCCGCGACGATGATCGCCAGCAGGATGTCGGGAAATGCCATCTGCGCATCGGCAAGCCGCATGATTGCCTGCTCGGTGCGGCCGCCGCGATAGCCGGCGACGATCCCCGCCGTCAGGCCGATAACGCATGACAGCAGCATCGAGGCGATAGCGACGAGCAGCGAGATGCGCGAACCGAAGATCAACCGCGACAACAGATCGCGGCCATAATTATCCGTGCCCAGCAGGAATTTGAGCGAGCCGCCCTGCATGAAGAACGGGGGCTTCAGCCGCGCGACGAGGTTTTGCTTGTAGGGATCGTAGGGTGCGACGTAAGGCGCAAAGATCGCCAGCAGCACCACCGCCAGCATGATGCCGCCGCCGATCCAGAGCTTTGCACGGCCTTTGAAGAGCTTGGCGAGCATGGTCAGTCCTGACGGATGCGAGGGTCGACGAGGCTTTGCACTATATCGACGATCAGATTGGCGATGATGATGGCGACGCTGGTGAGCACCACTGCGGCGAGCACGACCGGGAGGTCGCGGTTAGATACCGCGCTGATCATCAGGCGCCCGAGGCCCGGCCAGCCGAAGATGCTCTCGGTAATCACCGAGCCTCCGATCAAGGTACCGACCTGGATGCCGAGGAAACTCAGGATCGGATTGAGCGCGTTCGGAAAAATGTGCGTGAGCAGGATGCGCAACGGCGACAACCCCTTGGCCCGGGCGGTGGCGACGAATTGCTCATCAACGAGTTCCAGCACCGCTGTGCGGGTGACGAGCAGGAAATTCGGCATGAGGAACGCCGCCAGGGTCAGCGAGGGCAGCACCAGATTTCGCAATTGTCCACTGCCCGAAGTCGGCAGCCATTGCAGTTTTAGCGCGAAGAGCTGGATGAGCAGGATGCCGAGCCAGAAGCTGGGCATGGACTGGCCGACCACGGCAATGGTCGAAAGCACCGCATCGGGGACGCGGTCGCGATAGACCGCCGCGGCCATGCCGCCGATCACGCCAAGGATGAGCGCCAACCCGAGGGCACACAGCATCAATTGCACGGTGGGACCGACACCTTGGAGCACCGGCACGATGGCCGGACCCCCAAATTGCAGCGACTGGCCGAAATCGCCGCGCAGTAGGTCGCCGATATAGATGAAATATTGCACCAGCAATGGCTGATCGAGGTGCAGGCGGTGCGTGAGGGCGGCGACCTGCTCCGGCGTGCGATTGATATCGAGGTAGATATCGATCGGATTGCCCGTTGCGCGCAGCACTATGAAGGTGATGAAGCTGACCAGCAAAAGCGTGATCGGC